>WRFJ01000038.1 GCA_009778865.1 Chloroflexota bacterium
AATTATGATTTGGCTACTTACGATGCTGCTGATAAATTTGATCATTCACAAGCCGAAGGTTTTATCCAACTCTTCGGTATGGCTTCACAGTTGCAAGCACAAATACAGCCGGAGATAAAAGAAAAATGAATTTAACACGCAGCCGTTTTGGCAAAGAAGCTGATGATTTGGTAATTTTCTATACTTCTTCGCTACCTTTTGACCGTCGTCTATACGCCGAGGACATACAAGGTTCCATGGCTCACGCCAAAATGCTGGCTAAAAGTAATATTATTACCGATGCAGAATATCAGACTTTACTGATGGGCTTGGAAACCATACGTGAAGAAATAGAAAATAACACTTTTGTATTCAAAAACGAAAGCGAAGATATACATATGGCTATTGAGAGCCGTTTATTTGAAATAATAGGCAATGTAGCCGGCAAACTGCATACTGCCCGTTCACGTAACGACCAAATAGCTTTAGATATGCGTTTATACACAAAAAAATATTTAAATGAACTGATGTATTTGCTCTCCGAAGTGCAAAAAGCCCTAGTGCAAAAAGCTGAGGAAAACAAAACACTTATTATGCCAGGATATACTCATTTGCAAAGTGCCCAGCCAGTGCTTTTTGCCCATCATATGCTGGCTTATTTTAATATGTTTAAACGGGACTACGAGCGCTTTGCTGATGCTCTAAAACGTACCGACGTCATGCCTTTGGGCTCCGGTGCCCTAGCCGGCACAACTTATAATACAGATAGAGAATTTTTAACTAAAGAGCTTGGTTTCGAAAAAGTCTCCAAGAACAGTATGGACAGTGTTTCCGATAGAGATTTCATTTTAGAAACACTGTCTGCTGCTGCTATTTGTATGATGCATTTTTCCCGACTTTCCGAAGAAATTATCCTGTGGTCATCTTTAGAATTTAGCTTTATAACTTTAGACGATGCCTATGCTACCGGTTCTTCAATAATGCCACAAAAGAAAAATCCAGATGTGGCCGAGTTAGCTAAAGGCAAGACCGGTCGTGTGTACGGTGCTTTGATGCAGATGCTTACTGTTATGAAAGGCTTACCGCTAACATATGGACGCGATATGCAAGAAGATAAAGAATGTTATTTTGATGCCTTAGATACCTTAACTATAACTATGCGTGTATATTCGGGTATGATATCCACTATGAAATTAAAAAGCGACAGAATAGCTGCTGCTATAGGACAAGGCTATATACTGGCTACCGACATGGCCGATGCTTTAGTAAGAAAAGGTCTATCTTTTAGGGAGGCACATAAAGCTGTAGGTTTGCTTACAGTTTACGCTGCCGAAAATAACCTGACCTTTACCCAAGTGCCGATGGAAAAATATCTGGAGATATCTCCGCTTTTTGACGAAAACATCAAAAATATCACAGTTGAGCAGGCTGTTGAAAACCGTAACCAAACCGGGGGTACTTCTTTTGCTCAAGTAGAAAAACAAATTTCAGCAGCCAAGAAAGCTCTGGGTATTTAAACAAAAGAACAGAGAATTTCTCTGTTCTTTAGATGAGACTTTAAAAAATTAAATGATAAAATTATCCCTCTTGGACAATTTTATTGTAGGTACGTAAACATCTAGTACACATAGTAGTACGTACTTTACGGCTACCAACATTGACCGACACCGGATGAATGTTGGGGCGGGAAATTTTGGCTGTGTGACGTTTGGAGTGCGACACGTTATGACCAAACATGGGCGTTTTACCACAACACTGGCATTTCATTATATATTTAACTCCTTTGACTACTTAAAGGTTTTTAGATAGAATTCCAACAGAAATTAATGTTACCACATCTGTTGTTCTCTTATCAAGAAAGACACGGTATTTAATAAGAGAGGAAAAATTAAGAAAGATGGCTGAATACAGGACGATCGGCGGCAAAGAATTTCGCGATATGTTGGCTGCTTCTTGCAACTGGCTAAAGAAAAGTGCCGATGATATAAACAACTTAAATGTCTTCCCGGTACCAGATGGTGATACCGGCACCAACATGAGTATGACTTATAAAAGCGGTACAGAAGAGGCCTTGGCCGTGGACAGCGATAATATCTATTTAGTGGCTAAAGCTATGGCGCACGGTGCTTTGCTTGGCGCCCGCGGCAACAGCGGAGTTATTTTATCGCAGTTCTGGAACGGCTTTGCCAAATCTTTAGAAAATAAAGAATATATGAACAGTTGCGATTATGCTGATGCTCTGACGGTGGCTTCTGCCAAGGCCTATAGCGGTATTGCTAATCCAGTGGAAGGCACTATGCTGACGGTAATGCGTGACGCTGCTTCTGGCGCCCAAAAGGCTGCCGAAGAAATGAGCGACTCGTACCAAGATATAATTAAGGTAGCAGCAACAGCCGTAGATTATGCTCGTGACAGTGTTTCCAATACCCCTAATTTACTTAAAGTACTGCGCGAAGCCGGTGTGGTAGACAGCGGTGGCCAAGGCATATATACCATTTTGGAAGCTATTTTGCTTTTCCTGCGCGGCGAAGAAGATATAATGCAATATCGTAAATCACGTGTTATTGCTTCCACCGCTCCTTCCGGCAGCATTATAAGTCTCGAAAAGACCCTTTCTAAAGAAGATGAAGATCCTTTTGGTTATTGCACCGAGTTTTTGGTGCGTGGTGAAGATATGGATGTAGACAAGATTCGCAAAAAGCTGGAGAAAAAAGGTGAGTCTTTAATTGTGGTGGGCGACGAAACTACCGTACGTATCCACATCCATACCTTAAATCCAGGTGAGATTTTGGAATATGCCTGTTCTTTAGGCACTATGCATAATATAGGTATCCACAATATGGATGAACAAAGTCAACGTTTTGAAGCTAAGAAAAAAGATGATATTTTACAAAATGTCAACATAGCTGTCATAGCAGTATGCGCCGGCAAAGGTCTAAATGAGGTATTTACTTCTCTGGGTGCCGTTAAAGTCATTGAAGGCGGTCAAACTATGAACCCTTCCACTAAAGATTTCATAGATGCTATTAACAAAATTCAATCACAAAATATCATTATTTTGCCTAATAATAAAAATATTATTATGGCCGCTGAACAAGTTAAAAGTCTAACCGATAAAAATATCTTTGTGGTTCCTACGCGTACCATTCCTCAAGGCATAGCTGCTCTGCTGGCTTTTGACTATAACGCTCAAGTTGAAGAAAATACTAAACTCATGACCGAAGCTACTAAAAATGTTAAGACAGTGGAAATAACACGCGCTTCCCGTTCCACAAACATTAACGGCCTAGATATCAAAAAAAAGCAGGCCATAGGTTTAATAGACGGTAATTTGCTGGCGGTATCCGACAATGCCAGTGGAGTAATGGCCGATGTATTAAATCAAATCAATATAGATGACTATGAAGTAGCTACTTTATACTATGGCGAAGATATAACGGCTGAGCAATCAGAAATTACCGCTGAAGAAATCCGCGCTGCTCACAACAATATTGAAGTAGAAGTAATTTTCGGCGGCCAGCCGCATTATGACTATATTGTTGCCGTAGAATAAACTTTCTTTATTTAATATCTGTTACACAACAGTCTTGTGCGCAAAAACTGTATAATTTCATAAAAATACTTTAAAGCATAGCGCACAAATCAAGGAGTTCGTGCTAGAATAAATAAGCTAAACGTATTAAGCAGTGCTAGGTGTTTTGTTGTAAAAAACAAATAGGAAAAGACAAAAATAATGACTAATAAACTTAAAATAGCCATAGTAACTGACAGCACTTCTGATATTACCTTTGAAATGGCTGACGAGATAGGTATATTTATCGCACCTTTATATGTACAGATAGACGATAAGAGTTACACTGATGGCATAGATATAACTCATGATGAGGTATTTGAGCATTTGCATTCGGGATCTTATCCCAAAACGGCTCAACCTACACCGGCTAAGTTTATGGAGATTTTCCAAAAAGCTTTGCAACAAGCTGAATATATTATTGCCATCAACATCAGTCATCATTTGTCAGGTACCATATCAGCAGCCAAACTGGCTGCTGAGCATTTGCAGTTGGGCCCTGATAAGATTACCATTATAGATTCTTATTGTGTAAGTACGGGTTTATCCGCTTTAGTCATGCAAGCAGTTGCTATGTCAAAAGAAGATTATTCGGTTGAAGAAATAACGCAAACAATAAACACTATTATTAAGCGCATGCGTATGTACGCTACTTTTGATACATTTAAATATATATTGGCTGGCGGACGTTTAGGTAAGGTAGGCGAAGTAGTAGCCGGGGTTATACCAGTGCGACCAGTTATTACCCTTAAAGATGGTAAAATAGTCATGGCTGGTTTTTGTCGCACTCGCAGAAATTCTATAGAAAAAATGTATAACTATATCAAAGAAACTTATGAGAAAGGTAATCTGACCGGGCGTATAGGTATTTTATACGGCAAAGAATATGATGAGGCTTCAAAACTCAAGCAAGATTTGGAAAACCTAACACAAAATCAACATGAAGTATTCATGACTCAAATAGGTCCGGCTTTGGGCGTGCATGGCGGTCCGCAGACTTTAGGGATATTTTTCGAAGATACTGAACTTGAAGTTTTGGATAAAAATACCGGTGAGCAACGTTTAGGTGGGTTATCTATTCCAAAAATACGCTTACCTTTCGGCAAAAATAAAAATATCCAATAATACAGTCTATGGACACACAAGCTTTTAGACGCATATTAAAGCTGGAAGAGCAAAAAGATTACCAAAATAAATCTATTATCGGCGGTATAGATAACGCTCTGTACCGCTTTCTTGCTGATATGGAACAAGCCATCACCAGCCCACAAAAACTAGCCTCTTTCAGCTCTTTTATTAAGACTTTTGCTCCCTATACTCCGTTACCGCCAGCAGAGAGAACACTATGGATAAAGAGTATATACATATTATTGGATGAATTAGATAAAATTCTAGCTGATAGAACTAATATGCCTATAATAAATGCGACGCCAAAAATAAGAAGAGCGGAAAGTAAAACTGTTTTATCACAAGATACCGCTAAGCCAGTAGCCGTCATAACAACAATGAAGAAAAAAACCGAAACACATAAATCAACAGAAATAGTTTTACAGTTACCATTAACAACTATTAAAGGCATTTCTGAAACTATAGGCAAAAAGTTCAATAAATTAAATATATATAATATTTATGATATGTGTACGCATTATCCCAGCCGCCATCTAGATTATGGTCTCTTAAAGAAAATCAGCCAATTGCAGGCCGGCAACGAGGAAACAATCCGCGCTTTTGTATGGGAAACCAGCATTAAAAAAGGAGACAATGGACGACAAAGCAGTGAAGCTGTGTTAGGAGACGACAGCGGCAACGTGCGCGCTTTATGGTTTAATAACCCCTATATAGCCAAAAATTTCAAAAGCGGCGATGAGATTATCGTTTCCGGAAGGGTAAGTATATTAAACCACCGTGCTGTTTTTGAGAGTCCCGAATGGGAATATGCCGATAAAGCCGGCACGCACACTGGCAGATTAGTGCCGGTTTATCCGTTAACAGCCGGCTTAAGCCAGCGGCAAGCTCGTAAGCTTTTCAAAGAGGCTACTGAAACCTATCATGGCGCTTTCAAAGAATTTTTGCCGGCTGAGATCAGAAAGCGACAAGGTTTAATAGATTTAAGTAAGGCCATTTTACAAGCCCATTATCCTGATAGCTGGGAAAGTAAGGAGCAAGCACGAAAACGTTTGGCTTTTGATGAGCTTTTTATATTGCAGGTAGGCGCACTAAAGCATAAATATATCTGGCAAAAAAGCGGATGTGCGGATAGCATAAGTGTAGATCAAAATCTTTTACAACGTTTTGTAGTCTCCTTACCTTTTAGTATGACCGACGCTCAAAAGCGCGTCACTCAAGAAATATTGCAAGATATG
The DNA here is from genome assembly GCA_009778865.1 of Chloroflexota bacterium. Taxonomy (GTDB): domain Bacteria; phylum Chloroflexota; class Dehalococcoidia; order Dehalococcoidales; family WRFJ01; genus WRFJ01. The sequence continues at coordinate 5,914 of WRFJ01000038.1, forward strand.
CAAAAAACTATACCAGCTTCACGCCTTATTCAAGGTGAAGTAGGTAGTGGTAAGACAGTGGTAGCAGCTATATGCCTGCTCTTAGCTGCTCAGGATGGCAAACAGGGGGCTTTAATGGCTCCTACAGAGATACTAGCCGAACAACATTTTAGAAGCTTGTGTAAGCTTTATGGGCCACTAGCCGCTAAAATAGAAGAGAACCAAGAAAATCCCTTTGAGATAACTTTACATGGCTTAACCGCTAATCCTTTGCGTTTAGCTTTACTAAGCGGAGAAGTTAAGGGTAAAGCGCGCCAAGAAATATATAAAAATATAGCCGATGGCCGCACAAATATATTAGTAGGCACTCATGCTGTCATTCAGAAAGATGTAGAATTTACTAATCTGGCTTTAGCTATCATCGACGAACAGCATCGCTTCGGCGTAAACCAACGTCAAGAATTACGCAATAAAGGCCAGCGGCCACACACTATAGCTATGACTGCCACCCCTATTCCGCGCACTTTATCTCTTACTATTTACGGCGACCTTGATTTGTCGGTTATAGACCAGATGCCAGAAGGCCGTCAAAGAACAAAAACCAAATGGCTGAATAATGAGGAACGCAATAAAGCCTATGCTTTTATTCAAAAACAAATAAATGAGGGACGACAAGCCTTTATTATCTGCCCGTTAGTAGAAGAAAGCGAAACTGTGGCCGCTAAAGCAGCCACCAGCGAATATGAATATCTAAGTAAAGTGGTTTTCCCCAACTTCAAAGTAGGGCTGATTACCGGACGGCTAAGCAGTAAAGAAAAAGAGGCTGCTATGCATTCCTTTAGCTTAGGCCAAATAGATATTTTAGTGGCTACTGCTGTGGTAGAGGTAGGCATAGATGTACCCAACGCTACTGTCATACTGGTAGAAAGTGCTGAGAGATTTGGCTTAGCTCAATTACACCAATTCCGCGGGCGCGTGGGGCGCGGCGGACATCAAAGCTACTGCCTGTTGCTGTCGGAAAACATTAGCCAAGATAGCATGAACAGGTTGCGTATTATAGAAAGCACCCAAGATGGCTTTGCCTTAGCTGAAGAAGATTTGAAAATGCGCGGCCCTGGTGAATTTTTCGGCACCCGACAAAGTGGTATGCCTGAACTAAAAATGGCTAAACTTTCCGACGTTATGCTGTTGGAACGAGCACGCAAAGAAGCACAAAAGCTCTTTGAGCAAGATCCTGAGCTAAAGAATCCCGAATTAAAAGAAGAGCTAAACCGCGTATGGCGCGAAGTAGAAGATAAACTCTCTTAACTTACCGCTACTGATACCACCGCAATTTCCTAAATCCCGCCTTTTTTAGGCACTAAAACACCTGCTCTTTCAAAAAGCAGTCTCTGTTCTTTGGTAACTTCACTGACAATAATTGATTTGTCGTGGTAAACCTTGCATTTAAGATGACGCATCAGCAACAGAAGGCGTTCGACTGTATCATGCGGTTCAACAAGTTTCTTTAGTTTCAGATACACAATAAGAGCAATAAAGGATAGCAACATTAATCCTCGAAAACTCGTCTCACTATGTATACGCAAAGGCAATATATTTAAATCGTCTTTGGCTATACCGAAGAGTTGTTCGGCAGCCTGTCTG
>WRFJ01000039.1 GCA_009778865.1 Chloroflexota bacterium
ACTGTGCATCCGGAAACCATCAAACGTCTATGTCGTAACGGTGAATTGCCGGCTGCCAAATTCGGCAATGCCTGGCTTATTTTACGCAAAGACTTGGACGAGTTTGCCCGCACATATGTGCCCAGGCGCGGTGCTCGCAGCAAGATAAATTATTAAAATTAAAAAGGAAACCGCACATGAAAATTAATATTTTTAAGAGGATTGGGGTTACGTTAATTGCTCTCTTCTTTCTTTGTACAGCTACTGCGGCTATGGCCATAGCCGCTACTGGTACTTTTCCCTTTCCTAATGGTGATGTCGCTGTAAAAAATAGCAGCGGTAATGTCGTCACTTCTTTGAAAGAAGGCGATATTGTAACTCTTACTGCTACGTGGCCAGCCATGAGCGCTATGGATACATATTTTATATATTTATATAATGTGACCTCCGGTGCTGGCGTCTATATAGATGTAGCGCCTATTAATACTCCCAGTGGCGGCACAGGCATATCTGAACTAAAAAATTTAAACTTTGGTTCATCGGCCAATGCGGCAAAACTTAATGAGGTGGGTGGTGGTTTATGCCGCTTTATATACGTACAAATTAGCGGCGTTTCATCGGCTCCTTCTTGGAATACTATCAAAAATAGTGTTATAAGCGATGTAAACACTTATGTCAATACTGGCACTATGCCAAATGATCCTCCTTATCTTGTTAAAGTTGTAAGTGAGATAGAAGTTATTTCTAGACTCTCCTTTCAAGGTACTACTATTGGCAATGTAGGCAGTACGGTTTCTTTAACCGGCAATGGTTTTGGTTCCAACATTAATATTCAATCTATAGTATGGAGAAATACTGTTAGCGGTGCTACTCACGATATTGATGTTACCGGCATGAAAACAGCTGCTGATGGTTCGCTATCCCTTTCATTTGTTGCACCAGCCTGTGCTCAAGGCACTTATGAAGCCACGGTGACTGATGCTAACGGCACTTCAGGCAAGACTCAGAATATTTATACTATTAATCCTAAAGCAACTTTAGATACTATTACCGTGCCGGCCGGAGGTAGCCTTACTGTTTCGGGTACCGGTTTTAGTGGCACTTCAATTACCAAGGTGACTATAGATGGTAGTGAACTTATTCTGCTTACGCCTGCTACGATAACTAACGGTTCATTTACAGCTACTGTGTCTATAGCCAGCACCATCTCACCAGGCCTTCATGCTTTAGCAGTTATAAATCCTGTCAATAGTAATGCCATAGCAGCCGGTCAGTTTGAAGTGAAAGTTATTACGTTGCTTATTACCGGCAGTGACATGATTTATCATAATGCTGTAATAAGAATAGTTGGCACCGGTTATGTACCTGGTGCTACCTATTACGTTAAATTATCTCTATATCAAGGCGGTCTTTTAATATTAAATGGCGCTTATGATTTAGGTACGGTTACCGCTGATGCGGACGGCGTAATTGATAAAAGCATAACCATAGACGGCTGGTCCCTTACTGATGAGGGCACAGCGCTTTTTACTGGTAATTCTTATTACATTGCTCTTACTTCTAGTAGCGCCGGCGCTTCGCCGGTCGGTCAACCTGTTGCTATATCTGTAGATAATGTCGGCCCTGTTGATACTCCTAATCTTGAATCTCCCAAACCAGGCGCTAGCGACGGTAATTTTCCTACTTTTACTTGGAGTGCCGTTACCGATAATAAAAGTGGTGTATTTTATATTTTAAGAATTTCTAATGACGCGAGTTTTAATGAGAGTGCTATTAAATTTGAATCCGACAGACTTGTCGGAACTACTTTTACTATGACTACTCAGTTGGAATCCGGAGCATATTATTGGACAGTTATTGCTTATGATAATATGGGCAACGTATCTAGTGCCCAGCCTTTAGCTCAAATAGTCAAAATAGGCGGCGTTAATATTAATATAACCGAATTTCCAGTATGGGCCTGGATAGTAATAGGTGCTGTTGTATTGGTAGTAGTTGGCGGTATTATCTATATTATTTATCGTCGCAGTGTTATCTACTAAATTTAAATCTTAGATCATTAATATAAAACGGGAGTAATATAATAAAACTTCCGTTTTATATTAATGTGCCAATACTTAAAACAATATAAGTTGGCCCATAATTTTTTAAGGAAAAACATGAAACTTATTGTATATTCCGATGGCGCTTGTCGCGGTAATCCAGGAGAAGGATCTGTCGGTGGTGTCATTAAAAACGACAATAATCAGACTATTGAGGAGATTTCGTATATTATAGGGCCAAGTACCAATAATATAGCCGAATATAAAGCTCTCGTTACTGCACTAAAACGTGCTCAAGAGTTGGGTGCTACCGAAGTAGAAGCTATAGCTGATAGTGAGCTTTTAGTAAAACAAATTCAGGGCAAATATGCTGTAAAAAGTACTGTTTTGCGTCCCCTGTATTTAGAAGCCGTGGTTTTAGCTACATCTTTTGCCTCTTTTAAAATACGCCATGTACTGCGTGCGCAAAATCAAAGAGCAGATTATTTGGCCAATCAAGCTTTTATACATAAACTACGCCTTGACAATAAATAAAGTAGTCGCTAGCATATAATTGTTAGAGTGAGGCGGGCAATCACTAGATTTTAGGTCTAGAGGAAAGTCCGGGCTCCTTCGGGCAAAATGCCAGATAACGTCTGGGAAGGGTGACCTTACGGAAAGTGCCACAGAAACATACAGCTTAAAGCTACATAAGTAGCTTTAAGCAATGGTGAAATGGTGCGGCAAGAGCGCACCGCAGAGCAGGTAACTGTTTGGGCGGGCAAACCCCATTTGGAGCAAGGCTAAAAAGGAAAGTAAAGTTGGTCCCGAGCTGCTTTCGGGTTAGCTGCAGGAGCCGGTCGGTGACGGTCGGCCTAGATAGATGATTGCCGCCGTTTTAAAACGGCACAGAACCCGGCTTATAGCCTCGCTCTAACATCATATTTTTTTATAATATCTTACGCTCAGTACCAACCAGGTGTTTTTATATGATTTAGCTTTAAAAACCATCCTAAAAATGTTACTTTATTAACCAAAAATTTTCTAAAAAATGACTATAAAATAGTAATATTTATTATTTTTATTGACATAAGAAAAAACCCCATAGCATGCTGGCGACAGAAAAGCAAGGATCAATTTTATAGTTTTATCGACATTTTTTGCCGTTCTTTTCACCGTTTTTGTTCTGATTTTCGGTAATGCCTAATTCTTTCTTGCCGTTAAAAGGGCTACGCAAGCGAGAGAAATATTTTTTTATTTTTTATTTTTACCGTCACGTTTATTAAGGCTAATTTTTAAGTTTTTGAAAGAAAATCGTGTATTTAAGCGATATTTTTGGTATTATTTGCTATGTAAATGCCGTTTTTTAACCGCTTGTTTCTCTTATCTTCGTCTAGTGTATAATACGCAGCTATGGAAAACGGCTTACTTGCAAAAGAGTTTGTTACTTTTTGTATCGGTGAATGCGCTAACCCAGCCGACTGGGAGAGCCTTTACGACTGTATGTGTTGGGCAGCCGGACGTCGCCTATATCGCGGTATGGGTTATAAAGAACTTGCAGATACCGGTGTAGGCTTGGGCCTTTTAGACTTAGATAATACTTACGCTTTGGTAAGTCAATTGAGCCCTATGGCCCACTAAAGACTTTTAGACAACTACAAATATTTATAATATGCTTTTAATAAAGCATCTTTATGATAAAAGCAGATTTAGCTTGATTTGACGTTTTAAAAACGTCTTGTCAATACAATGTCGCTTCTACTATAATTCAATGTACATAGTACATAAAATAAAGTTGGGGACAATATGGAACAACTACAACAGTTAAAAACTTTTGAAAACATTTCTTTAGTTTCTTTGGCGCAGGTGCAAGATGAAAAAGAGTTGGAAGAGTGGCGTGTGGCTGTTTTAGGCAAAAAAAGCTTGCTTACCTCTGTTATGAAAAGCCTAGCTGAACTAACGCCTGAGCAAAAGAAAACAGTAGGCGAAGCTGCTAACAATACTAAGGATGTTTTAAACGAGGCTTTTAGCCAAGCTGCTGTCAATTTTACGGCAACTACAGCTGAAAATACAGGCTTATTAGACATCACTTTACCTGGACGCACTCCCGATCTTGGGCGAAAACACATAATATCGGCTATTATAGACGAATGTTGCGATATTTTTTGCGATATGGGCTTTACCATTGCCGAAGGCAATGAAGTAGAAACTCCGTATTACAATTTTGATGCTTTAAACATGCCGCCGAATCATTCGGCTCGCGATACTATGGATACTTTTTGGCTGGAAGATAAAGACAAAAACGGTCGTACCAGACTTTTACGTACCCATACTTCGCCCATGCAGGTGCGTTTTATGGAAAAAAACCAGCCGCCCATTCGCATCATAGTACCGGGCAAAGTATATCGATACGAAGCTACAGACGCCACCCATCTTTCAATGTTCCATCAAATAGAAGGTTTGGCGGTAGGGGAAAATATCACCATGGCCGATCTTAAAGGGGTACTTATTACCTTCTTAAAACGTTTATTTGGAGAAGATCGTAAAACGCGCTTTAGAGTTGACTATTTTCCCTTTGTTGAACCGGGTGCTGAGATTGCTATAGATTGTGCTGCTTGTGGTGGCCAAGGTTGTTCTATATGTAAGGGTACTGGTTGGGTGGAAGTGCTGGGAGCCGGCATGGTACATCCGCAAGTATTAACTAACGGTGGCGTAGACAATAAGAAATACAGTGGTTTTGCTTTTGGTGTGGGTATTGAACGCATAGCCATGCTAAGATACGGCATAGAAGATATCCGCAATTTCTACAATAATGATTTAAGATTTTTGGGGCAGTTTTAATTATGAGAGTTCCTATTAGTTGGTTAAATGACTTTATAACAATAGATATACCCCTTTCCGAATTGATTCGTCGTCTGACCATGGCCGGTTTGGAAAGCAAGCTGGAATATAGCTTTGACATAGATCGCAAAATAGTTGTCGCCGAGATTCTAGAAGTAAAACCTCATCCCAATGCTGATAAATTACGTTTAGTTACCGTAGGTTATGATCATGGTATAGATACTGTGGTATGCGGTGCTCCTAATCTTGTCGTTGGTGACAAAGTGGCTTTTGCCAAACTGGGCGCACAAGTTAAAAGCAATGGGCAAATTGTAGAATTGAAAACAGCTAATATTCGCGGTGTAGAATCGGCTGGCATGATATGCGCCGAAGACGAGCTGGGAATTGGCACTAGTCATGAAGGCATTATGATATTAAATCATTTTGCCCCTCTGGGAGAGCCGGTGGCTTCAGTATTGGGCGAAGTTATACTTAACGTGGAAATTACTCCCAACCGTGCCGATTGCATGTCGGTATTAGGCATAGCCTATGAAGTGGCAGCGGCTATGGACAAGCAAGTTAAATTACCTCAGCACCAATATGAAGAACGATTATCAGTCTTATCTCGCGAAAAATTAAAAGTACGCATTATTGACCCGCAAGTCTCAATGTTCTATATGGGCGCCTACGTTGAAGGTGTTAAAGTAGGCCCTTCTCCGCAGTGGGTGCAGGATCGCTTGCTTATCTGTGGTGTGCGTCCTATATGTAATGTAGTAGATATTACCAATTATGTCTTATTAGAATTTGGTCAACCATTACATGCTTTTGACTATGATAAATTACAGACTCATTCGCTTACTGTACGCACTGCCGGACCAGATGATCATTTTATAGCTTTAGATGGTAAAGAGCACATTCTTAAAGAAGATATGGGTGTTATTACTGATGGCACTGCACCGGTAGCTTTGGCAGGTATTATCGGTGGTATGTCTACTGCTGTTGATGAGAATACAGTTAATATAGCTTTAGAAGGAGCTTCTTTTAACGCTACTATGGTACATAATACAGCCCGTACTTTAAAGATAAATACCGAAGCCTCCTTACGTTTTGAGCGCGGCATAAGTCCCATGCTAGTGGACAAAGTTTTAAGAAGAGCAGTTTATCTGATTTTAGAAATCTGCGGCGGTCAAACTCCCAAAGGTCTTTCACATGATATTCTAAAACCACCGCAACAGCACGGTATCAATATAGAAATGAATCAAGTCCGTCCCATGCTGGGCATGCGCAATGATGATCCAGCATGGTCTAATCCAGTGATGGTCAAAGCGCTCACTAAGTTTGGTTTTAAATGGAGTGCTTTTGCCGGCAATGACGATGAGTTTGGTTCAATGTATGGTAAAGAAGATCAGATATCTAACGGTGTAGTATCAGTGCCGGAACATCGCTTTGACGTTAAAGATTTCAGTGATATATTGGAAGAGGTAGCACGCGGCATCGGCTATGATAATCTGCCGGTGCGCTTAATGTCTTCTGAACTGCCGCATACGCGTCACCAGTCGTCTTATATAGCTAAGATTAAAGCCAGAGAAGCTATGACACGCATGGGTTTTTGGGAGATTATTACTCATGGTTTAACCAGTTTAGAAGAACTTAAGAAAACCAAACTAGAGTCAGAAGAATTTAAGCCTATGCCGCTTAAGGTATTAAATCCTATGGCTGATGGTCAAGAATATCTGCGTACCAATATGCGCGGTGCTTTACTGACGGCCATATATGAAAATCGTAAACATCAAGATAGTGCCATTAAACTATACGAATTAGGACACATTTTTATTCCACGTGGCGAAGATGCTCTGCCCTTAGAACCCGAGATGATTTATGCAGCCATGGTGGGGGATAAAAGCGGTATTTCTTGGCCCTCTAAAGCTGCTTCGGTGGATTTTTATACAGCTAAAGGATGCGCTGAAGTTTTACTTGCTGCCTTTGGTATTAAGGCTGATTATGTGCCGAGTATCGATGACGGCTTGCTGGCAGGTGCCAGAGCCGATGTTATGGTGGATGGTAAGAAGATTGGCGTGGTAGGTCAAGTACAGCCAACAGTAGCGCAAAATTTTGAGATAAACGAAGCAGTATATATGCTTAACTTTAGCTTGCCAGCTATTATCTCCTTGCAAAAAACTAAGATAGACTATCATCCGATAATTCGCCTTCCCAAATCTGAGCGTGATATTGCTGTAATAGTAGATAAAAATGTTGCCGCCAAAAGCTTGTTAGACCTCATGCAAGCTCCCATAGTAAAAAATGCGCGCTTGTTTGATGTATATCAAGGCAAACAGGTGTCGCTTGGTAAGAAGTCGCTAGCTTTTCGTCTGACGCTGCAAGATGCCGGTCGCACTCTTACTGATAAGGAAATGGATGATACCGTAAAAAATATTGTTAATATTCTTAAAGAACAATATGGCGCCGAGCTGCGTTCATAAATGAACCATCCCCGCAACTTGCTGCGAGGTATCTGTTACTCTAACCAACTGAGTTGCTGAGTATATATTGTCTTATACTCTTTCTCTCGGCCTTGTTCGTGCACATACTTGGCT
>WRFJ01000040.1 GCA_009778865.1 Chloroflexota bacterium
CAAAAAAGTGGGGTTAAGCCCCACTCAAGTTCACATATGTTCTTTTTACCATAGTTATTATAACACGCCTATTAAACTAATGCAAATAATCAAGAAGGAGGCACAACAAAAACAATATGCACACTATCATTAGACTAGATAATAATGATATTATTTATACAGTAAATATTACAGTGAATATTATTGAAGTTATATCATAATTGAGTTACTAAACTTTAAAAGGACAATGCCATGGAACAAGATAAAAAGGCCAAAGCCGAAGAAGAGCAAGATATACCGCAAGCTGACAAAAACAAAAAATGGTGGCAAAAAATTATCACTCGCTTTTTACAGGGCTTATTGATAGTTGTGCCCATCGGTCTTATTGTCTTTTTGATAATTTGGATCTTTGGCTTAATAGACGGCTTTTTGAGCCCTGCTGTAGAATGGACTCTTAATAAATTAAATATTTCCTGGTGGCCGGAAAATTCCGATGGCTTACCGCATTATATCCCAGGCATGGCCTTTATTATCACTTTGGTCATTATCTATCTAGTTGGTCTTCTAGCTTCTAACTGGGCCGGACGTAAAATCGTGAGTTGGTTTGAAAGTATGTTGCGCCGCATACCTTTAGTAAAACAGATTTACGGCGGCGCGCAACAGATTATTAAAAGTGTATCAGGCACTGGACAAGCTGGAACTCTCTCCAAAGCAGCTTTTAGAGAAGTAGTAATTGTAGAATTTCCCCGTCCAGGTATGCAAACTGTAGCTTTTATCACCAACGAAATACGCAGTTCTTCTGGCGTAAAACTATATAATATTTATATTCCTTCAGCCCCATTTATGACTGGCGGCTATTACGAAATCGTCACCGAAGATATGATTACCCGCACCAAAATTACTGTAGATGAGGCTGTACAAATGGTATTTTCTGGTGGCATGATTACCCCCGATGTAGTAACTTTAAATGATGATCTTTTGTTCGGCAATAAAAACGACTATTATGGATACTTAAAATAACAGTTTAAGAAGTTATCCATACTATTAAAGCGGCAATTAAACACACCACTCCTACAATCATGGCGATAAGCCCGCCTATACGAAAAGCCACCGAAGGATTATGGCGGCTTTCTTCCATAAATTTTTTAACATCTTTCATTTGGGCTAAACGTTCCATCTTGCGTTCTTGAGTATGAGTGGCAATTGCTGCGGTGATAAAACCGCCCAGCAAAAAACCAACACCCATAATAAGCAGTATAAAATATACTTGCATTTAGCCCTCCAATGAGCATCTATTAGTTTAAATATACTGCCTAAAAGACAAAAAGTCTAGTTTTTAGTTCTAGCAGTAAAGATTCACAATATTTAAATTTTTTATATATAAAATAAGACTGCAGATACTAAAAAGTGCTACAATAAACAAGATTAATAAGCATAATAGAGGAGTTAATATGGATTTCTTTGAAAGTTTAGGACGTAAGATTACCGACTTTGCTGAAAACACCGGGGATAGAGTAAAAGACTTTGCTGATAGTAATAAGCTAAAATTAGCCATCAATGATGAGGAGGAAAAAATTGAGCAGAGTTATATAGAAGTAGGTAAACGTGTATTTAAGGCCGAGGGAAATAACTCTGACAGTCTTTACAAAGATGAGTTTGCCAATATTCGTGCTGCTTTGAACAAGATATCTGAATTTAATGCTCAGATAAATGCCAACAAGAAGAGGGTGGAAGAAGACGCCGCCGCTCGTAAAAAAGCTACTGAGGAAGCTGAAAAGCAATATCAGGAGGCAAAACCGGTTACTGCTGAGCCATTTGACACGCAAAGTAACACCGATGCTCTCGCCTGCTCTGACTGCGGTAAAGTTTTAGAACAAAACGCCTGTTTTTGCACAACTTGCGGCAAAAAACTTTAAATTCTATATTTCAATCGTAAAAACCACTCTTTTTTGGGTAGTTTTTTATGTTTCTGGCCTAGGTATAAAGTTTTTAACATAGGTGATTTAGTGCATAATGATGAAAAAAATATTGCTTAGTCTGTCAGCTTTTCTTTTACTTATGTCCTCTCTTCTAGTTGCATGTAGTTCAGACAGTAACACAAGTGAGTTATATAGGATATATCAACATGCTCCTTCTATTACAATAGAAGAGACTTATTGGTACTTGGATACGGGAGACAATGGTTTACCATGGTACTGCCTGTATATTAAAGCCAAAAATGACGGTAATAAAAGTATCAAGGAAGTAAAATGGTATTTAGAATATCGCACATCTGGGTTTAAAGGTAACGAAGAAAGTTTTAGTCCACATTATTTAGACTATGTGCAATTAGAATGGTCTCTAGATGGTAATTGGCAAGCGGGAGAAAGAAAAATATTTCGTAAACATATACAATGTGTTGAAGATAAGGGTAGTGACGGCTTAAAGTACGCTATTCATACCATGCAAAATGGCAGAATTACACCCTACTGGATTAATTATACCGGATTTGGTGGTAGTTGGGGTGAGAAAAACTTTGACAAGCTTATACCTTCATATTCTGATCCTCATAATGGCGGTATGATCATTATAAATTACGGACCACACACAAGGTATGCCGTTCAAATTCCTAAGTTTACTGTATTGGGGAGTAGCGAATAAATTACACTCCACTTAAACCATCGTTAGCAGCCAAAAACCAAAGTAGCTCCCAGACCAAAAATCTGATGGCTTCCTCTTTTACCCCGAAATCCCCCGTCGTTTTAAGTATAAGTAAAGATAAGTGGGATTTCGTGGAACTATTTTTTCAAGGGTCTCCCCTAGATAAGAGTTAAATGTTGTATTATACTCTAAGCTAGGGAAAACTGATGAAAAATAAGTATATCTATCATGCCAAAATATCAGAGGAAAAATTCAGGCAGTTACTAAAGTTCTTTTTTCTAGATTTAACAGCAGCGCAGACTACAGAGCTAACTGGTTTAAATCATAACACTGTTGATCGTTTGTATTTAGCTATACGCCAAAGGCTTATTGAGTACAGTTGCAAAACATCTCCCATTAAAGGAGTGTTTGAAGCAAATGAGAGTTATTTCGGACCTAAAAGAGTAAAGGGAAGACGCGGACGAGGAGCAGGTAATAAAACTATTGTCTTCAATCTTTATAAAAGAAATGGGAAAGCATATACTGAGATAGCACCGAATGCTGCAGCCGTTACATCACAAGAGATAATTCGCGGTCATGCCGATATTCAAAGCGTTATTCATACAGACCGCTGGCGCGGTTATGATGGTCTTGTGGATTTAGGCTATGAGAAACATTTCCGGGTAAACCATGGAAACAATGAATTTGCTTTAAGCAACGGTAATCACATCAATGGTATAGAAGGTTTTGGGGGCTTTGCCAAACACAGACTATCTAAATTCAAAGGTATACCTAATGATAAGTTTATGCTACATCTTAAAGAAACCGAATTTCGTTTTAATAACCGTGGCAATAACATCTACAAAATCTTATTGAAGATGCTGAGGGAAAATCCTCTTATCTAGGGGAGACCCTAAAAGAAATATGGCTGAGGAGTTATCTATGAAAAAAATATTTGCTCTTATCTTTGTTTTACTTTTGACTTGTTGTTGCTTTGGCGCAGTAGCTTGTGGCAAAATTATACCTCAATATGAAGATTCGTCGATTGAGATGACCGGCAATATAAGATGGGCAAATGATGGATTTATGTATGCAGATTTAAATATAACAAATAAAACAAATGCAGACATAAAAAACATTCGATACTATTATTATAATATGTCCGTTGCTTTTAATGACGATCCTGATCTCAGGCCTAGTGCTAATAGTGCTTCAGACTCGTTACTCGCCAAAAATAATAAAATCAAATCTGGCGAAACTAAGACCGTCAGTATACAACTTGGTCAATATATAATTGTTGGGACTGACAGAATAATAACCAAATGCCAAGTTACAATTCAATTTAATTTAATTGATTTTAAAAATTATGGTTTAATGCCTTTTGAAGATAACCAGCTATTCTATACAATAGCTGGTTATAAGTAATTTTGAGAGTATTGCATCATTAATGATTAACACAAGGCGTATATTTCTTATCGTTGCCTATTGATATAGAATCTGGAAAAAGGCCCATAGTTAAGTTAATCATCTGTATAGAGCGATATACCATGTACGTTTTAAATGTAAAAAACTTCAAATCTTATAAGCTTAAACATAAAGAGTCAGCGACATCAAGAGTTTGTCGCTGACTCTTTTATTGCTAAATTCTCTCAGTATTATTTAACAGAAGCTTTCGCGCCGGCATCTTCCAGTAATTTCTTGGCAGCAGCAGCAGCATCTTTGTTAACAGCTTCTTTAACAGCCTTAGGAGCAGCTTCTACTAAATCTTTAGCCTCTTTAAGGCCTAAGGCCGTAAGTTCGCGCACTGCTTTAATAACAGCGATTTTATTGGCACCAATCTCCTCCAAAATCACATCAAACTCGTCTTTTTCTTCTACTTCTTCAACAACAACAGCGCTGCTGGCAGCCGGAACGGCCATAGCAAAAGCAGCAGACACGCCAAACTCAGTTTCCAGAGCTTTAACCAAGTCATTTAATTCAAGTATGGTTAAACCTTTAATTTCCTCAATGATATTTTCAATTTTAGCCATTTTTATTTATCTTTACCTTTCAATGTAGTTAGTTTATTTTAAATTTATTAAGCAGCGCTCTCGGTCTTCTTTTTGGCAATAGCCTCCAAGACGCCAACTAAACCATATAAGGGACCTAAAATACCACCCAAAATCCTAGACAAAAGCACTTCTTTAGAAGGGATAGAAGCGATTTCTTTGATGATATCGGCGGAAACACCTTTACCTTCATACATGCCGCCAACTACCGACATTTCAATGCCGGCTTTCTTTAAGTGTTCCATCAGGTATTTGGGAGCAGAAGTTACCCCTTCATAGCTGTAGGCAAAGGCCATAGGTCCTTTGAGTAGTTCTTCCAAGCCCTCAGTGTGAGTAGACCGGGCAGCACGCACAGCCAAAGTGTTTTTGACCACTTTGTAGTAAACTGACTTAACACGCAAATCATTGCGAAGTCTAGTTAGCTGAGCGTTGGATAAGCCACGATAATCGGTGAAAACAACAGAAGCGCTTTTATTGAAAATTTCTTCAACTTCGCCGATAATCAGCTCTTTTTCAGTTTTAGCCATTTCTCCTCCTAAATTTTTTATAAATTAAAGCTCTTACCTTTCGCCAAGGTAAGAGCTTAATATTAAAGCAAAGCTAAAATCTTAAGAACTCTTATCCTCGGAGGGCGGTTTATAAAAAACCATTAAGCTTAAATATATCTAAGCACCGACTGTCTATGGATAAACAGTTTTATAAATTATATGTTCTTAACTTTTAAAAGTCAACCCGACAGAAATTAGCTCGCACCGCTGATTTGTTTAAGGTCCAAGAAAATACCGGGGCCCATAGTGGAACTTACCGAAATACTCTTAATGTAAGAGCCTTTTAGTCCTTGAGGCTTACTTTTTATAATAGCCTCAAGAAGGGCCTGAATATTCTCGGCAATTTGAGCTTCGGAGAAGCTTACTTTACCTACCGGACAGTGGATGATAGCCGTTCTGTCCAACTTGTATTCTACGCGGCCTTTGCGAGCCTCGTCAATAGCTCTGGCAATATCAGCCGGAGCTACCACCGTACCATTTTTAGGATTGGGCATCAAACCTTTTCTGCCCAGAACTTTACCAAGTTTACCGACTTTGCCCATCATGTCAGGGGTAGCGATAGCTACATCAAAATCGGTCCATTCTTCACCGGTAATTTTCTCAATAAGATCATCGGCACCTACAAAATCAGCGCCGGCGTCTTTAGCCAATTTTTGTCCGTCAGCCTGAGCAAAAACCAATATGCGTACGGTTTTGCCTAAACCAGCTGGCAAAAGAGCAACACCGCGAACCTGTTGCTGGGCATTGCGGGGGTCAACGCCCATGCGCAAATGCATTTCCACGGTCTCGTCAAACTTAGCGGGAGCTGCTTTTTTAACCAAAGACGATGCCTCCGCCACTGAATAGGCGGTGGTACGATCGACTTGGGCAGCAGCAGTACTGTATGCTTTACCACGTTTTGCCATTTTAGTCTTCCACCTTTAAATTAATATTTTAAAAACTACTCTTCAACTTTAATACCCATACTGCGAGCGGTGCCCAAGATAACCTTGGTAGCACCGTCTAAGTCCACAGCGTTTAAATCGGGCATTTTGGTCTGTGCTATCTCACGGGCTTTAGCCATAGGAATATATTTATAAGGCTCTTTACCGGGAGTAGAAGCACCTTTAACACCCATAGCCATTTTAATCATCTCGGCAGCCGGAGGAGTCTTGGTAACAAAGGTAAACGAGTTGTCAGCATAGATGGTGATTTCGGCGGGGATAACTTGACCTGACATAGAAGCCGTGCGTTCGTTATATTCCTTGCAAAAACCCATGATATTGATACCATGCTGACCAAGAGCGGGGCCCACGGGAGGAGCAGGAGTAGCTACGCCGGCTTTCAATTGTAGTTTAACGATCGCTTTTATTTTTTTAGATTTAGGTGCCATGTACTTCTCCTTTTAAATTTACAAAAGCCAAGCCTACTCTCATTTTTATAGAGTAGAAGTTAAAATAAAAAGAATTTTACAGTCTTTCCACTTGCAAAAAATCCAGCTCTACCGGAGTCTCGCGACCAAATAGGGAGAGAAGCACTTTGACTTTACCCTTTTCGGTATTGATTTCATCTACCGCGCCAATAAACTCGGCAAAAGGGCCGTCAACAACCCTGACGCTCTGACCAACAGTAAAGGCCAATTTGACCTTGGGAAGTTCAGTAGTCATCTGTTTTAAAATTCTGTCTACTTCATTTTGCTGTAAAGGAGCCGGTTTATTGCCGCTAGAAACAAAACCGGTCACGCCAGGAGTGTTGCGTACAATATGCCATGTAGTATCGTTTAAAAGCATTTGCACTATAACATAACCCGGCAATATCTTACGGCTGACCGTTTTTCTTTCACCGTTTTTTACCTCGACTTCGTCTTCCTTGGGAATGACAACATCGCCAATCTCGGTGCCTAAATCCAAAGATTTTTTACGTTCTTCCAGATTTTTTAACACACGTTCTTCATGGCCAGAGTAGGTATGAACGGCATACCATTTCATATCTTCCAACTTATTTCAAATTCCTTTACAGTACGGTAAATATCCC
>WRFJ01000041.1 GCA_009778865.1 Chloroflexota bacterium
ACCTAAATCATAGAGCCTGTCTTGAAGGTACATAATAAAGATATAGTTATGTAGAGAATTAAAATTTTTCAAGTTGACGATGGTATTTTTGCTGTGATATAATGCAAAATCGTTTTAAAAGATAAACCATAACCCGAACGTGAAGATGGAATTTTAACGTTTTCCGAAGTAGGGATTTTTTGGAAAAGGGCGATGCGAACCGCTCTTTTCGTGCGTTTAAAAAACAATGCTTTTTAAACGTAAGTGTCTGAAATATCAGCAGATTTTTTTACATCAAATAGATGGAAACCAGCAAAATTTAAACTAAAAGGTGGATTTATGCCAACAGTTAATCAATTGGTCAGAAAAGGCCGCAAGAAGGGCACTAACAAGGCCAGTACTCCTGCTTTGCGCTATATTTATAACGCTTTAAATAATAAAGCTACTGTTAGTCCTACTGTGGCTCCGCAAAAACGCGGCGTATGTGTGCAGGTAAAAACTACCACACCTAAAAAACCGAATTCGGCTTTGCGCAAAATTGCCAGAGTGCGTCTTTCTAATACTATGGAAGTTACCGCTTATATTCCCGGTGAAGGTCATAGATTGCAGGAACACTCGGTAGTGCTTATCCGCGGTGGCCGCGTGCCTGATCTGCCCGGTGTGCGCTATCACATTGTGCGCGGCACTTTAGATTCCTCAGGTGTTGAGGGTCGTAAACAGGGCCGCAGTAAATACGGTGCTAAGAAGAATGCTCCTGTATCTACCGGCAAGGGCGGCAAAAAATAAATCTGCATCATATAGAACTTAGTTTTTTAAATTATTTATTATTAAGACCTTAAGCAGGTTTTAGGGTCTTTCGGAGGAATTAAATGTCCAGACGTGCTTCTTTTAGTAAAAGAGAAATATTGCCTGATGCTAAATATAACAGCATAACCGTTTCTCGCCTTTTAAACAGGGTGATGCTTGACGGCAAAAAATACGCTGCTGAGAAAATTGTCTACAGTGCTTTAGATATTATCGGCGTAAGAGATGGTAAAAGTGCTTTAGAGATTACTGAGAAAGCTATCAAAAATGCCACCCCCTTGTTGGAAGTTAAAGCCCGCCGTGTAGGTGGTGCTACCTATCAGGTGCCGGTGGAAGTACGTAGCGACCGGGCTCTGTCTTTAGCTTTGCGCTGGATTATTAAATATACTCGTGCTAGAAATGGTAAATCTACTGCCGAGAAGCTGGCTGCCGAGTTGCTTGATTGTTATAACGAGCAGGGCGCTACCATCAAAAAGCGCGAAGAAACCCATAAGATGGCCGAGGCTAATCGTGCCTTTGCCCACTATCGTTGGTAGTTTTTTTGCTAAATCGGCGGTTTTTATTAAAAAAATTAACCGCCTTGCAGGCTGTAAAAAGCCTTGGTTAACAAAGTTGTTAAGGAAAAATGGTTAGAAGTTTTCAATTAGATAAAATTAGAAATATCGGTATTATTGCCCACATTGATGCTGGCAAAACTACCGTAACTGAACGCATACTTTTCTTTACCGGCCGCACTCATAAACTTGGCGAAACCCATGATGGTACCGCTGTTATGGATTGGATGGAGCAGGAAAGAGAACGCGGTATTACCATTACCTCAGCAGCTACCACTACTCACTGGCAGGATTGTCGTATCAATATTATTGATACCCCCGGACATGTAGACTTTACTGTTGAAGTAGAGCGTTCACTGCGTGTTCTTGACGGCGGCGTAGTGGTTTTTGATGGCGTAGCCGGTGTAGAAGCTCAGTCTGAGACTGTTTGGCGCCAAGCTAATAAATATTCAGTGCCCAGGATCTGTTTCATTAACAAAATGGACAGAACGGGTGCTAATTTTAATCGCTGCTTAGATATGATTGCCGACCGGTTAAAGGCTAAACACATTGCTGTACAGATTCCTATGGGCAGCGGCGATACTTTTACCGGTACGATTGATCTTTTGAATATGTACGCCACTGTCTATACCGGTGGTGTTGAAAAACAAACTCCCATTGCTATTCCTACTGAATATCAAGCAGTTGCCCAGGCGGCCAGAGCTTCTATGGTTGAGAAAATTGCCGAAGAAGATGAAACTATGACTGAAGCTTTTCTGGAAGGCAGAGAATTTACCACAGAAGAGCTCAAACAAGCTTTGCGTCGCATTACTATTGCCAATACCGCCATCCCTGTGCTATGCGGTTCAGCTCTTAAAAATAAAGGCGTACCTTATTTACTTGATGCTATAGTAGACTATCTGCCATCTCCTCTGGATGTTTTGCCGGCCACTGGTATTGATCCCAAAACCGGTGCTGAAATTATCCGTAAAGTATCTGATGATGAGCCTTTTGCGGCTTTAGCTTTTAAAATTGTTTCTGATCCTTTTGTAGGTAGATTGGTTTATATGCGTGTTTACAGCGGTACTATTGAAGCCGGTGCCAAAGTATACAACACTACTACCGGCCGCTCTGAGAGAATCGGCCGCTTACTTTTAATGCATGCCAACATGCGCGAAGAGATATCTTTTACTGATGCCGGCTCTATTGTCGCCGCCTTGGGTTCTAAAGATACTTTTACCGGCGATACACTTAGTGATATTGAACGCCCCGTTCTTTTGGAAAAAATCAGCTTTGCCGAACCGGTTATCTCTATTGCTATTGAGCCTAAAACCAGGCCTGACCAAGATAAAATGATAGACGGCTTGCAGCGTCTTGCTGAAGAAGATCCCACTTTTAAAATTGCTTATAATGAAGAAACCGGGCAGACAGTGATTTCCGGTATGGGTGAACTGCATTTAGACGTTATGGTTTCCCGTCTTATTAAGGAATTTAGAGTACAGGCTCAAGTGGGTCAACCGCGTGTAGCTTACAGAGAGGCTATTACCGCTAGTGCTCGCGGTGAAGGTAAATTTGTGCGCCAGTCTGGTGGTCGCGGTCAATACGGTCATGTGGTTATTGAGATAGAGCCTCTGCCGCGCGGTGAGGGTTTTGTATGGGAAGATGTCACTAAAGGTGGTGCGGTGCCGGCTAATTTTGCCAACGCGGCTAAACAGGGTATTATTGAAGCTTTAAACACCGGTATCTATGCCGGTTATCCCATGATAGATGTGAAAGCCCGTTTGGTCGACGGTTCTTTTCATGAAGTAGATTCCAATGAAATGGCCTTTAAAACTTCCGGCTCTATAGCCATTAAAAATGTGGCTTTAAAAGCCAAGCCTGTTTTATTGGAGCCCATATTTAAGATGGAAGTGTCTACTCCCGCCGAGTATCTCGGCGATGTTATAGGCGACTTGAATTCTCGCCGTGGTCAAATTCAGAACATTAACAATAGAGGCGATACTAACGTTATCCATGTTTTGATACCTTTGGCCGAGACTTTTGGCTATGCTACAGCCTTACGTTCTCTGACCAAGGGGCGCGCCTCTTCCAGCGCTGAGTTTGATACATACATTGAGGTGCCGCAGCATGTTACTGCCAACATCTTAGAGGGTAAGAAGGATTCAAAATAAAGGTATAGGTGAAAAAATTGTCCAAGCCACAAGTTAGAATCAAATTAATGGGCTTTGACCACAAAATCCTCGATCAATCTGCTTTGCAGATTGTTGAGGCTCTGGAGAGGACGGGCGCTGTTGTTGCGGGCCCTGTTCCTGTGCCCACGCGCATCAAAAAATACAGCGTTATCCGCTCGGCCTTTATTGATAAGGATTCTCAAGAGCAATTTGAGGTTCGTACTCATAAGCGTCTTATCGACATTGTGGAAATGACTTCCAAAACTGTTGATTCCTTAGCTAATATTAATCTGCCGTCGGGCGTGAGTATTGACATTAAATCTTAGGTTGGTATTAGAAAAAAATGAATGGTTTGTTGGGTAAAAAATTAGGCATGACCCAGCTCTTCGTAGAGAAGGGCGTGGCAGTAGCCACTACCGTCTTGGCAGTCGGTCCTTGTGTAGTTACGCAGGTCAAAACCAAGGAAACTGACGGCTACGATGCTGTGCAGGTAGGTTATGGTGAAGCTAAAAATATTACTAAGGCCCGTTTGGGCCAAATGGCCGGTCAAGGTAAATTCCGCTTTTTAAAAGAGTTTAGAGTAGAAGATGCCTCTGGCTATAACGTTGGAGATAAATTTGAGTCTTCAATATTTAACGTCGGCGATGTGGTTGATGTGACCGGCACCAGTAAAGGCCGCGGTTTTGCCGGCACTGTTAAGCGTCACGGTTTTGCTGGTGGCCCCAAAACTCATGGTCAGAGTGACAGATGGAGAGCTCCCGGTTCTATCGGTGCCTCAGCTTCTCCGGGCCGCGTATTTAAAGGTATGCGTATGGCCGGCCATTTCGGCAACGAGACTGTGACTACTAAAAAAATCACGGTAGTGGCTACCGATAACGAAAGAAATTTAGTTATGGTTAAGGGTTCGGTGCCTGGCGCCAAAAACAGCCTTATTGTTGTCAAGAAAGCTGGGGGTGCTAAATAATGAAAATTGCAGTTTATAACAATAGCGGGCAAGAAATTAAACAGATTGAACTTGCCGATGACGTTTTTGCTGTGCCGATGAATACTGCGGTAGTGCATCAGACTGTAGTAGCCCAGCGTAATAATGCCCGTCAGGGGACCTCTTCTACCAAAAACAGATCTATGGTTAAAGGTTCTACCAGAAAGCTGTTTCGTCAAAAGGGTACCGGTAATGCTCGTATGGGTTCAATCACCAATCCTTTGCGCAGAAGCGGCGGCACCATATTCGGTCCCGCACCTAGAGATTACTCTCAGAGTATCAATAAAAAAATGCGCCGTCTGGCTATTCGCTGTGTTCTTTCTGATAAAGCCAGGAACGGTGATTTAAAAGTAGTGGAGACTTTAAATTTTGAAGCTCCTAAAACTAAAGATATGGTTGCTTTCTTAACAGCTTTAAATGTTATTAACAGAAGTGCCTTGGTAGCTACCGGCGGCGTTAACGAAAATGTTGTTAAATCAGCTCGCAATATCCAAAAGGTAACCACTACGCCGGCCAATCTTTTAAATGTTTATGACATCATTACACACAGAACTTTAATTGTCACTGAAGAAGCCGTCCGCCAGATGGAAGTTCTTTGGGGAAGCAAGGCGGAATAATATGAATTTATACGATGTACTTAGACAACCGCTTATCACCGAGACTTCCACCGAAAACATGGCTGTAGGCAAATATACTTTTAAAGTGGCTGATAATGTCACTAAACCGATGATTGCTGCCGCTGTGGAAAAAGCTTTTAAAGTGACTGTAACTAAAGTCAACGTGAGCACCGTGCAGGGTAAAACCAAACGCATGGGCAAAAATATGTATACCCAGCCTTCCTGGAAAAAAGCTGTTGTTACCTTAAAAGCCGGTGACAAAATAGAACTTTTTGAAGGCGTGTAGGTTAAGGAAGGTTAGATAGAGAAAAATGGCACTAAAAGTTTACAAACCTACTTCTGCCGGCAGACGCAATATGACCGGTTATTCTTTTAAAGAGATCACCAAAAGTGAGCCCGAAAAGAATTTAACCATCCATCGCAAGCAAGATGCCGGTCGTAATAGTTATGGCCGTATTACTGTGCGCCATAGAGGCGGCGGTGCTAAGCGCCATATCCGCATCATTGATTTTAAGAGAAACAAGATCGGCGTGCCGGCTCGTATTGCTGCTATTGAGTATGATCCCAACAGAACAGCCCGCATTGCTCTTTGTTTCTACGCCGACGGTGATAAAAGATATATTATTGCTCCGGTTGGCTTAAATGTGGGTGATACTATTATGAGCGGTCCTGCTGCTGAACTTAAAGCTGGTAACGCTCTGCCTTTGGGCAACATGCCCAGTGGCACTATGATACATAATATTGAGTTTGTACCCGGCAAAGGCGGCCAAATGGTGCGCGGTGCTGGTGTAGCGGCTCAGCTGATGGATAAAGCTGACGGTTATGCTCTTTTGCGTTTGCCTTCGGGTGAAATAAGAAGAGTGTCTGATCGGTGTATGGCTACAGTTGGCCAAGTCGGTAATATTGAACATCAAGGTATTAATTTAGGCAAAGCCGGCCGCTCTCGTTGGTTGGGTCGCAGACCAGAGGTTCGCGGCAGTGCTATGAATCCTAATGATCATCCCCATGGCGGCGGTGAGGGACGTTCTCCTATTGGTTTAGCCGGTCCGAAAACTCCTTGGGGCAAGCCCGCTTTGGGTTATAAAACTAGAAAACCCAAAGTAAGCGATAAACTTATCGTGAAGCGTCGGAGGTAATTTAAACTAAATGAGTAGATCAATCAAAAAAGGGCCTGTTGTCGACGAAAGGCTCATGAAAAAAGTTGAAGCTGCCAAAGCTTCCGGTCAAAAAGTGGTCATTAAGACTTGGTCTAGATGGTGCACTATTTTCCCAGAAATGGTTGGCTTAAATATCGGTGTGCATGATGGCCGTCGTCACGTGCCGGTGTACATTACTGAAAATATGGTGGGCCATAAACTGGGTGAATTTACCATGACTCGCACTTTCCGCGGTCATGTAGAAAAGTCTAAGGTTAAATAAAAATGGAATTTAAAGCTGTTACTAGAAATACAGGCATTCCGGTCAGAAAGATTCGCTTATATGTGAATATTGCTCGCGGCAAAAAAGTAGACACCGCTTTGCGTGATTTAGCTTTTGCTCCTTCTCCTCACGCTCAGCTGGTGGCTAAAGCTGTGGCGTCGGCTGCTGCCAACGCCGAAAATAATTACACTCGCGATCGAGACGGTCTTTTTGTAAGTAAAATCTATGCTGATGAGGCTCCTGCTGCCAAACGTTTCCGTCCTCGTTCCCGCGGACGCGCTTCCTCCATTTTAAAAAGATCAAGTCATATTACTGTCATAGTAGAAGATAGGGGGGCTTAATGGGCCGCAAAGTTAATCCTATAGTCTTTAGAATCGGCACTACTCGAACTTGGAGTGCCAAATGGCACGCCGGTGACAAAGAGTTTAAACAATTTTTGATGGAAGATCTAAAATTGCGCAAGACTGTTAGCAGCAAATATGGCGACGCTGCTATTTCCAATATTGACATTGAGCGCGGGGCTGAAGATAAAATTACCATCACTTTACACACTGCCAGACCCGGTATGGTTATCGGCCGCGGCGGCAGCAGAGTTGAGGAGATTCGTAAAACTCTTAACGACGCTGTCGGTGACGCCAAAAAAGTGCAGTTAAACATTAAAGAGATA
>WRFJ01000042.1 GCA_009778865.1 Chloroflexota bacterium
GGGTCTGTTGAAAAATGCATTATAACTATGTCTATTTAGCTACGCAAGGTATAATTAAGTAAAGCTAGACAGGGAGTGTTACGGATATGAAAACAGCTCAAATGGAAATGGTCAATATAGAGCAACTAGTGCCAGATAACCATACATACCGTAAGTTGAAGAAGCAGTTAGACTTTAATCGTATTGCTAAAAGCGTTGCAATCAAAGACAGCGATATAGGCGCTATCGGCTTCGGTAAATCTAGGCTTGTAATGTGTTTAGTACTGCAATTCATGGAAGATGTATCCGACAGAGAGTTTGAGAGATTTATAGCAGAGAATACTGCCGCCAAATGGTTCTGCTAGTTCGGCTTACTAGAGAAAACTCCGGATTACACCACTATATGCAAATTCAGGAATCTTATTGGAACAAAACAGATGGGCAATCTGTTTAACGAGGTTAAACGCCAAATGCAAGCCAAGAATTGTTGTTCCGATATTTTCACTTTCGTAGATTCCAGTGCTTTAATAAGCAAACTTAATCTGTGGAAAGAAAGAGATAAAGCCATAACGGCAGGTTATGAAAGACTGAATAATGAGGTTCTTCCCAAAGTATCAAAAGACCCCGAAGCCCGCATCGGGGCTAAGAGCAGTAAGAAGTTTTGGTATGGATTTAAGAAACATGTAGCAGTAGATATGCAAAGCGGCATGATTACTAAAGTGGCTGTTACACAGGCTAATGTAACAGATTCAGATGGTGCCAAACATATACTTCCAAAAAGTGGGTCTGTGGCTGGAGATAAAGGATATGTGGCTGCCATACGTACTATACTGCAACGAGGTCTTCATCCCATGATTATCAAGCGCAACAATATGAAAGATAAGAACATTGATTTAGACAGATGGATAACCAAACTGCGCTTTCCCTACGAGAGGATCTTCAGTAAGCAGAACAACAGAGTACGATACAAGGGAGTTGTTAAAAATCAGGGTGCCGAGTTCTTATACGCTGTAGCTTTCAACTTTAGAAGATTGCTGGTTCTTAATCCGGCTTAAAACAAGGGAGCAGTACGTCTTGATAATGCCGAATCCGGTTATAAAGAGCATAATTTCATAGAATTAAGATGATTTTATGGCAGCAAAACAACATTACGGGTAGTTTTTCGACAGACTACACTGCAATATTAGTTTTTCAACAGGCCCAGCTTGTGAATGCAGCCAGATTAGTCGGTGTTATAGCACTGTTGTTTAATGTAAAAACAGTGTGAGCAGGAAGGTCATAATTATCATAAGCATATATCGTATTGTTTGTGATTACTAAATAATAAGTTGTATATGATGTTACAAATGCATTTTAACTTATTTTCCACAGAGATATCTGCACTAATAAGAAATTCCATAAAAGAATCCCAAAACTGTTCTGCAGTGGTAATGTCGGTGAAATTAAATCTGCTAAAAAACTAATTTTAGAATTGCTAAATTATTGAAATCGTAGCCATGGTACATTAGTTGGAATGTTTCCATTATTTCTTGTTTTATATAAGCACTTGTTTAATGGATGATAATGAAGAATTTTGTGCGGCGGCTATTACTGGTGCTATGTCGCTTCCTGCGCGTGATAGCAGGGCTTGAACAATGCTTTCATGCGGGCTTTCCGCTTTTACTCTTATACCTTCTTTGGGCAAGGCTTTTTGCAAAAAGTTTATCTTTTTCTTTAGTTCACTTATAGATGTTAAAGGACTATTTTGCATAGGTGTAGTAATTTTAGCTATAAAAGATGCTACTGATATGGATAAACGTGCCGGTTTACCCATTTTAGCACAGGCTATGCTTAAGTTTACTATCTCTTCTAAATCTTGCCGTGTTTCTTGTGGCAGACCAACCATAAAATAAAGTTTTATTTCATTAAAACCCAAAGCTGAAGCTTTTTGACAAGCTTCTATAAAATATTGATCATCTATATCTTTACCTATATTTTTGCGTAGACTTTGACTGCTTTCGGGGGCTAAAGACAAGCTTTTATTACCGCCTTTTCTTAAATTTTGCAGTAATTTTAAAGAAAGAGGCTTGGCTCTTAGCGAAGAAATGGCAAAGGGTATATTTTCCTGTACCATATAATCGGTTAATTCGTCTATTTGTGGGTGGGCAAAGCTAGCAGCACCCACTAGCCAAACCTTGGTGTTATTCGGACGTTTTTTTAATGTTTGCAATAGGTTTTCTAACGGATAATGCCTAAAGGGCGCAAACGCACTTTTAGCTACACAAAAGTTGCATGTATATGGGCAAGAGCGGCTTATTTCCATCATAAAAGCACCACCGCTTTGAGTTTCTTTATTTATGATAGCAGTATACGGCGGGTTAATTAGCTCTTTAACATAAGCCCGTTGAGTATTTTTGCTTAAATTTGGTACATATACTCCATCCGCAGTAGATAGTTGGCGCAGTTTTTCTTGGCGGTTAAGAGAACTTTTTAATATATTAAGTACATTAGGCAATATGGCTTCAGCTTCGCCTATACATATAGCATCAAAAAAAGGTGCAACCGGTGCAAAATTAGCACATACGGCAGCCCCTCCGCAAAGTACCACGGGATCGTTTTCTTGTCGATCTTTGGCGTATAAAGGTATATTAGACCTTTTAAGCAAGGCGGCAACATTAAAAAAATCCAGTTCATAGGAAATAGTGAAAACCAGATGGGCATAATCTGAAAGCGGGCGGTTAGACTCTACTGACAAAGCTTCCTCAACAAATCTTTCTTCAAAGAAAACACGCTCTGCTATAAAACCATCATGCTGATTAATAATTTGCAAAAGAGCAAAAAGCCCCAAATTATTCATACCTATAGCATAACTATTGGGATAACAGATGGCTACTGGTAAGTCAGCACCCCAGGCACGGGGCAGTTGGCCTATCTCAGAACGTCTTTTTTCTATATAGAATGATGCCAGAGCACGATGGGCAAGCGGGCGATCTTTGCGCCGCTCTTTAGCCATTGGAATTTTCCTGCCAGCAATCTTGCAGGAAAGTGGCATCGGCCATTATTATATCATCAGCAGCTTTACGTAGAGGCATGGAAGAATTATTATCATCTTCACCGATAAGCACCACCTCGATATTTTTACCGACGTCTTTAACTACTTGTATAGCACCTACATAATCGCTGTCACTGGCTACTAAAATAGCTGTATCGTAATTATTGCGGAAGGCATGGGCTACCATGTCGGTAGCCAACATAACATCGGTACCTTTTTCATAAGGCCGGCTTTGCGGCCAGCCATTATACACCAAATGACCTAAACGTAATTCAAAATAAGGTATGGCCTCTACTGAAGCATAAAAATTTTGCTGGTCACGATAACGTTCCGGCTCCAGTTTTTTAGAAACAATAGCATTATAATAGTATACACGTATCAGCTTGCCGTTGCCGCCCACCAGTTTATGACAAAATTTCTCTAAATCCATATTAGTACGACTGAAGCTGGCTTTTAAAAGATGGTAAAGGTTGCTGCCGTCTATAAAAACTATCACCTTATCTTTGGCATCAAACATAATTTTTCCTTTTCATCTTTAGATTACGTGCATTTGGTAAAAGCACAAGACGGGCATACAAAACAACCCTCTTGGTAGACGAGTACACTGCCACACTCACGGCATAAGCCACCAGCTGTATTTAAACTTAGATCATTACCACTTAATTTAAGAGGTTTTTGTTCGGCTGTCTCACCATTTTGCAAAGTCACCACACTGCCGTAATGTTTTTCCATAGCTCTGGCAATAGCATCAGAACAGGAGAGAACGCTGCAACCATCATCCCAGGCAATACTGGGGCAACGGATACCCTTGAGTTGTTTAATAATAGACTCCATTTTGACGCCGCTACGCAAAGCTATAGAAATTAAGCGACATACACCTTCCAACTGAGCTGAAGCACAGCCGCCGCTCTTACCCAAAAAGCCGAACACTTCACAAGGGCCTTTTTCATCGGAATTAATGGTGATATACAAATGCCCGCAGCCAGTCGTTATTCGCTCGGTAACACCGGCAGTGGTCTTGATGCGTTTTCTGGGCTCGTATACGGCACGTACATTTTCTAGCGCAGCAGCTTCTTGCCCATCTTCTTTTTTGCCAGTAGACATGGGTTGATTATCTCTAGAGCCGTCACGGTATATAGTAATGCCTTTTAAACCGCTTTTATAAGCTTGCATATATACATCAGCCACTTCTTTGATGGTAGCGTTGTTTTCAAAATTTACTGTCTTAGATACAGCATTATCGGTATATTTTTGGAAAGCTACTTGCATACGCACATGAAAATCAGGAGAGACGTCATGAGCAGTGGCAAATACTTGCTTTACAGCATCTGGTACTTCTTTGTAGTCCGCTAGATGTTTACCGTCAGCCAACTCGTTCATAAATTTATCAGAATAAAAACCCAACGATTTGGCCGTAGCCTCAAAAATGGGGTTACTTTCAATCATTGATGTGCCGTCCAGTATTTGACGGCGGAAAGAAAGAGCAAAAAGCGGTTCAATGCCGCCACTACATCCGGCAATAATAGAAATAGTGCCAGTGGGGGCAATAGTAGTGACGGTAGCGTTACGTACTTTTAAGTCTTGTTTTTCATAAATACTGCCCTCGTAAGCTGGGAAAACACCGCGTTCTTTAGCCAGTTCCACTGAGGCCTCACGGGCGGTGTCATTGATAAATTGCATCACCTGTTCGCCGGTCTTTAGGCCTTCGTCACTGCTATATGGTATACCCATCTTCATCAGCATATCGGCAAAACCCATCACGCCTAAGCCGATCTTGCGAGTCTGGCGGCTTCTTTCGGCAATTTGCTGAATAGGCAATTTGTTTACTTCAATAACATTGTCCAGAAAACGGACAGCCAGTTTTACTGTAATAGCTAGTCTGTTATAGTCTATTTCATTAAAACCTTGCTCATCTTTCTTAATCATACGCGAAAGGTTTATCGAACCTAAATTGCAAGATTCGTATGGTAACAGTGGCTGCTCACCGCATGGATTGGTAGATTCTATTTCGCCCAAGTTGGGAGTGGGATTATATTGATTTATACGATCAATAAAAACCACGCCGGGATCACCGCCGTCATGGGCTAGGCGCACCAGTTCGTTAAATACCTGCTTAGCTGATAGTTTGCCGGTGCTCTGTTTATCTTGTGGGTTAATTAAGTCATATTCTTCATCATTTTCTACAGCGGCCATGAATTTGTCAGTTAAAGCTACCGAAAGATTAAAGTTGTTTAAAGCGCTTTTATCTGCTTTAGCATAGATAAATTTCATAATATCAGGATGATCTACGCGTAGAATAGCCATATTGGCACCACGCCTAGTGCCGCCTTGCTTAATTACATCGGTAGCTACATCAAAAGCTCGCATAAAAGATACCGGTCCGGAGGCTACGCCACCGGTAGAACCTACCCTATCTTTTTCCGGGCGCAAACGGGAGAAAGAAAAGCCTGTGCCACCACCGCTTTTATGGATAAGGGCAGTATTTTTAACAGCTTCAAATATACTTTCCATACTGTCTTCTATGGGCAATACAAAGCAAGCTGAAAGCTGCCCCAGTTCACGGCCGGCGTTCATCAGTGTAGGAGAGTTAGGCATAAACTCTAAACGGGCCATCATTTCGTAAAAATTGTTTTCTATGCTTTTAACATCGGCATTGCTGTTATAAGTAAGCTCAGCGGCAGCTATGGAGCGGGCTACGCGCCTAAACATGTCTTCCGGCTGTTCTATTATTTGGCCGTCCTTATCTTTTCTTAAGTATCTTTTAGCCAGGACTTTGCGGCTATTGTCGGTAATTTCTAAAGGTGGGATATTTTCCAATAGCTTGCTTTTAGCAGAAGTATCAATAGTCATGTTGTTTTCCTTTTTTTGGTCTACAGGTGTTCTTTTTGTGGCTACAGAAGTATTTTCTTTATAAAAAGATTCTGTTTCTGCTTCTTTTACGGCAGCAGTAGCTAACGTTAGTGGCACAATCATGCTTTCTTCATCTTGCTTAAGCTTACCTAATTCAATAATTATAAGAGCTTCCAGTTCAGTATCACTGAACTCGGATAACATTATTTTGGATTGTTTATGACTGGGCAATACAAATTCTTCCATACCAGGTAATACATTAGGCTTTTCTATCTTGGCCAGTAAATCACTGATGAGCTTTTCAATTTTTTCTCGGTTGGTCATACCCATATCAGCAGCTTGCTGAAAGACTATACTTGTTAAACGGCTGGGCTTATCGGAGTTTTTAGTCATATTTTAGCGTTTTCTCCTTCTGATAATGGTTTGCTCCATCACTTCGCGGTCTTCAGCCAGTAAGGGTAATTGTCCGTCGTTAAAGTAGCTCGGATGATTATTATTTTGTGCTAATTTATCTACAGCTTCTTTAAGTTCAGTAATATCGGTAAATTTGCGATAGACTGATGCAAAGCGGATGTAGGCAATATTGTCCAGTTCTTTTAAATGTTCCATTACCATATCACCGATCAAGTAGCCGGGTACCTCGCGTTTGCCTAATGAATAAAGTTGGGCTTCAATATCGTCAGCTATTTTATCTATGGCGCCAGCCGGCAACGGTCTTTTTTCGCAAGCTTTGCGCAGACCTCTTAGCACCTTTTCTTTATCAAATTCTTCTCGTCGCTGGTCTTTTTTAATAACATAAATTCCGCCCAGTTGCAGCTTTTCATAAGTAGTAAAGCGGTATCCGCATTTTTCACACTGGCGGCGGCGGCGGATACCATCGGATATGTCACGCGAGTCAATGACTTTAGAGTCTACAAAGCCACAAGAAGGACATTTCATTTTACTACCCCTTATACTTTATGTAGTGTATATATGTAAAGTAAAGCACTACATATAGTATCCATTATACTATATGGGCTTATATATAATCAATATATTTCCATCAGTTTTTTACTATTCTACCGCAAGCATTATTGTTAAATTTATTCTTACTATATAATCTTGTAAAGAGATAAAAATTTGATAGTGTTCACTGATATATAGCGAGAGCAGTCTGTTGAAATCTCTTAAAGGTAGCCGGTGTTGTTAAAGCCTGCCAAAGCTTCAAGGAAAGGTCTACCATTGACTCTTTTTGCA
>WRFJ01000043.1 GCA_009778865.1 Chloroflexota bacterium
TACACGCATGGCTTTACTTTATTTACTGTGTGGGCGCGAGGAGATATAAAAAGATGGTTATGAATTTTGATTTTACTAAAAAAGAAAGATTTAAAGAAGAAAGACTACTGGAAAAACATCTGCATTTAGCTAACGACATCATTATTAAAAATGCCCGCGTCTATAGTCCGCAGGATGGTTTGGATGAAGTGACCGATGTGTTGGTAAATGCCGACGGTATTATTGAGAAAATAGATAAGGACATTTCCGGTTTTACGGCTAATGTTTTGGATGCACATGACTTAGTATTAACGCCGGCTTTTATAGATTTACATTGTCATTTGCGTGAGCCGGGTTTTAGCCATAAAGAAACTATCGAAAGTGGTACCAAAGCTGCTGCTGCCGGTGGTTTTGCTGTAGTGTGTGCTATGCCTAACACTAATCCAGCTATAGATAACGTAGCTACTATAGAATATTTTTTAGATAGAGCTGAAGATGCTTCTGTATATGTACTGCTCATAGCTGCTATCACTAAAGGACGCGAAGGACAAGCTTTAAGTCCTATGAATGCTTTGGATCAAGCCGGAGCTATAGCTTTTAGTGATGATGGCTGTAGTGTATCCGATGCTCAGATAGCTTCTTTAGCTTTTGCTTACAGTCAAAAAAGCGGCAAGCCAATTATGGAGCATTGTGAAGAGCCATCTTTAGCTAAAGATGGTCAGATCAATGACGGCATTATTGCTACTCGCTTAGGACTATGCGGCATACCTAATGCCGCCGAGGAAGTGATTGTGGCTCGTGATATTGCTTTAGCTAGACAGACGGGAGCCAGATTGCATATTTGTCATATATCTACCGCTGGTGCCGTGGAACTGGTGCGCCAAGCCAAAAAAGAAGGCTTAAAAGTGACCGCCGAAGTTACTCCTCATCATTTAGTCTTAGACGAAAGTGAATGTTTGGGATATAACACCAATGCTAAAGTAAATCCTCCTTTACGTTCGCTAAAAGATAGAGAAGCCTTAATAGCCGGCTTAAACGATGGTACTATAGACGCTATCGCTACTGATCATGCTCCGCACACTGCTCACGAAAAAGATTGTGAATTTGCTTACGCGCCGTTTGGTATTAGTGGACTGGAGACGGCTTTTGCTTTAGTTAACAGTCTTATTAAAGATAATAAAATATCTTTGGAAACGGCTATTAGAGCGCTTACGCAAAAACCAGCAGCTATTTTAGGTATTAAAAGCACTATTAAAGTGGGTGAAGAAGCTAATCTAGTAGCTTTTGATATGAATGAAAAGTGGCTGGTGGAAGCTAAAGACTTTAAATCTAAAGGTCATAACACACCATTAGAGGGGCGCACAGTGCAGGGCCGGGTAAAATTAACTATCGCCAAAGGTGCTGTGGCTTACAAGGAGATATAATAAATGGGGCAAAAAGCTTACTTGGTTTTGGAAGACGGCTCTTATTATGAAGGCTTGTTGTGCGGTGCCGAAATAGGGACCAGTGGTGAAGCAGTTTTTTTCCAAAATCTTACTTCTTTTAACGACGTGCTCACAGACCCGGCAGCGGCTGGCAAGATTTATGCTATAGATCAGTTGCCACAAAATGAAGAGAATGAAGCACAAAGCGATAATTTATGGGCTTCGGGCCTAATATTGCCGTATACAGATGAAGAGATAAACGACTATTTTGATGCAAATGGTACACCAGCTTTAGTGGTAGAAAATATAGACGAGCTTTGTCAAAAACTAAGGCAAAAAAGTCAGACGGCGGTTATCATTAAAGATTTAGTAGAGGGGCAAACTATTATCAAAACTACTGTTAAATATGACCATATAGATTTTGTTAAACAAGTGACCACAGAGGAAGAATATACACTTTCTCCCGATGGTGAACCTGTAGCTAAAGTAGTGTTGTTAGACTTAGGAGTACGCCAAGATTTGGTAGATAAACTTTTAGCTTGTGATGTGCAGGTAACAGTAGTTCCGGCCAGTACATCGGCATCTGATATTTTAACTAAAAAACCAGACGGTCTAGTAGTAAGTGGCGGTCCAGGTAACCCAGAGCGCTTAAGATACGTTTATGATACTTTATGCCAGCTGGTGGGTTCATGTCCTATTTTTGCTTGTGCTTTAGGATGTCAAATGATAGCTGCGGCTTTTTCTGTTAAAAGTTATAAAATGCCCTTGCGTCATAACGGCACAGCCGATGTGCGTTACAAAGACCGTTATGAGACGCATCTGGTAACACAAAACTCATCTTATGCTATAAATTGTGAACGCATACGTTATGGATTGAATATTGCCGCGTGTATGGCAGATGATGATACAGTTGCGGCTTTAGGGCATGATATGCTTCCCATAACCGGTCTGGATTACTACGGTGAAGAAGATACTTCTGCTTGTTCATTTAACGCTTTGCTTAAGGGCTTTGTTGGCAGCTTGAAAAAGAATTAAAGAGATAGATTGGAGGTAATGAAGATTAAAGAAATACAAAAACCTAAAAAGATATTAATCATCGGCAGCGGGCCTATTGTTATAGGTCAAGCTGCGGAATTTGACTATGCTGGTGCTCAAGCCTGCAAAGCTATGCACGAAGAGGGCGTGCAGAGCGTTTTGGTTAACTCCAATCCGGCTACCATTATGACCGACGAAGAGATAGCTGACGTGGTGTATATAGAACCCTTAACAGTGGAAAGTCTAGAAAAAATTATTGCGAAAGAATGTCCAGATGCCCTTTTGTCTACCATGGGTGGCCAGACTGGTTTAAATCTCACTATGGACCTGCATAAAGCTGGTGTTTTAGACAGATATAATGTACGTGTTTTAGGTTCTTCTATTGAAACTATTGCTATGGCCGAAGACAGAGAGTTATTTAAAGAAATGTTGCAGCGTATAGGTGAGCCTGTGCCTCCTTCAGAAACTGTCAATAATTATCAAGAAGCTTTGGCGGCTGCTCACAGAATTGGTTTACCTCTTATTGTGCGTCCGGCATATACATTGGGTGGTACCGGTGGTGGGTTTGCCAATACTTGGGAAGAATTTAATGAAGTAATTAAGACAGGTTTGGAAGCTTCGCCGATTAATCAAATATTGTTGGAAAAATCTTTACGCGGCTGGAAAGAAATAGAATATGAAGTTATGCGTGATGCCAACAACAACTGTGTTACCATTTGTAATATGGAAAATATTGATCCCATGGGTGTACACACCGGTGATAGTATTGTAGTTGCGCCTACCCAGACTTTGACCGATAAAGAATATCAAATGATGCGCACTGCTTCTTTAAACATCATTCGTGCTTTGGGTATTGAGGGTGGTTGTAATGTACAAATGTGTTTAGACCCTTGTAGCTCGCAGTATTATGTCATTGAAGTAAACCCACGCGTTTCTCGTTCTTCAGCTTTAGCTTCCAAAGCTACTGGCTATCCGATTGCCAGAGTAGCTGCTAAAATTGCTGTGGGTAGAACCTTAGATCAGATAACCAATGTTGTAACTGGTAAAACTACGGCGGCTTTTGAACCTTCAATAGACTATATTGTAGTCAAAATTCCCCGTTGGCCTTTTGATAAATTTGAAAGCGGTGACCGCATTATTAACACACAAATGAAAGCTACCGGCGAGGTAATGGCTATAGATCGCTCTTTTGAGAGTGCTTTACAAAAAGCTGTGCGTTCACTGGAATTTGGTAAAAAGAGTATTTTATGGGAGGGGGCCGACTGGGGCAGCGATTGGCACAACTATCCTCTATATCCCAATGATTTACGTTTGTGGGCCTTGCTGGCTGCTTTGCGTCGCGGTGCTATCATAGATGAACTCTATCAAATAACGAATATTGACAAATGGTTCTTAAATAAATTGCAAAACATTGTCAATATGGAAAAAACTTTACTTAGCGAACCTCTGACGTCGGAACTTTTGTTTAAAGCCAAAAAGTTGGGCTTTGCTGATAGCGTTATTGCTACTTTAAGCGACTATCTGCCCGAACAAGTCCGTGATATGCGTAAAGAGAAAAATATTATTCCCGTATATAAAATGGTGGATACTTGTGCTGCTGAATTTATGGCGGCTACCCCTTATTTCTACTCCACCTATGAAAACGAAAACGAAGCTACACCTACTGCCAAGCATAAAGCGGTGGTCATCGGCAGTGGTCCTATACGTATAGGACAAGGCATAGAGTTTGATTATTGCTCAGTGCACTCAGCCTGGACTCTGAAAAATGAGGGCTATGAAAGTATTATGATCAACTCTAATCCGGAGACAGTCTCCACCGATTTTGATACTTCTTCACGCCTTTATTTTGAAGCTTTAGATAGTGAGAGTGTGCGTGATATATTGGAAAATGAAGGTTATGGCGGTGCTGAAGTGGGTGTTATTACTCAATTTGGAGGACAAACGGCTATTAATCTGGCCGATATTCTTAACAAAACCGGTCATAATATGCTGGGCTCTTCTTCTCATACTATAGACCTTGCAGAAGATAGAGAGCAATTTGAGCAGTTTCTGTCAGGCTTAGGTATTCCGCAGGCACCCGGCGCAGCTATCCGCAGTGTGGAAGAGGCTTTAAAAACAGCCGAAATTATCGGCTATCCGGTTATGGTGCGTCCTTCGTTTGTTTTGGGCGGACGAGCCATGGAAATTGTGCATTCAGCTACTGAGTTAGTGCGTTATATGAAAAGTGCTATTGACTTGCAGACCGGTCACCCTATTTTGATTGATAAATATCTTATTGGTAAGGAAGTGGAAGTAGATGCTATATGTGACGGTCAAACGGTATTTATTCCCGGCATTATGGAACATATAGAGCGAGCCGGTGTACATTCTGGCGACAGTATGGCAGTATATCCGCCGCAAAAGCTCTCACAGGAAGAACAAGAAACTATTGTGCACTACGCTTTAAACATAGGCAAAGGCTTAGGCATCATCGGTCTTATGAATATCCAATTTGTAGTGACCGGCGATAGTCAGGTATATGTCATTGAAGTAAACCCACGCTCTTCACGTACCGTGCCTTTTTTATCTAAAGTAACCGGTGTGCCTATGGTGGATGTAGCTACTAAAGTTATGCTGGGTCACAGCTTAAAGGAACAAGGTTATCAAGATGGTCTTTATCCTCCCAAAGATTTGGTGGCGGTAAAAGCCCCAGTCTTTAGTATGAATAAATTATCGGGCGTAGATACATATCTTGGTCCGGAAATGAAGAGCACTGGAGAAGTAATGGGTATAGATCATACATTTAATGCTGCTCTTATCAAAGCTCTTAAAGCTTCGGGTTTAATGCTACCGCCACAAGGCGCCATTTTACTGTCTATAGCTGATCGCGATAAACCGGAAGCTCTCAAAATTGTGCGCATGTTGTATGAAGCTGGTTATTCTTTTTATGCTACTGCTGGCACGGCTGAGGTATTAAGCGCTATGGATATTTCTGTAGTGGCTATATCTAAGAAGCTTAACGAAGGCCATCCTAACGTGGTAGATATTATAAAAGATGGTACTGTGCAGGGTGTTATAAATACTGTTACTGGTGACCGTGCTCCTTTGTGCGACGGTTTTCATATCCGTCGCATAGCTGCTGAAATGCGTATACCTTGCTACACCTCTTTGGATACTGCCAGAGAAGCAGCAGCAGCATTATTAGCTCAGAAAGAAGAAAGTGTTAAAAATATAAGCGAATATCGTAAAGGAAGATTTCATGATTAAAGAACGACAGGCATTAGTAAAGAGCAATACACAAATAACTGAGAATATATTTCTCATAACGCTGCACAACAGCGAAATAGCCAGCTTAGCCCGTAGCGGCCAATTTGCTATGGTGGAAGTTCCCGGGTATCTTTTGCGCCGTCCATTATGCATAGCTGATGTTTCGTTAGATAAAGATGAATTTTCGCTACTGTATGCTACAGTCGGAGATGGTACTAAAACTCTAAGCCATGTGCAGTCTAATAAAAATTTAAATATAGTAGCACCGCTGGGACACGGTTTTCCTATATTTAAAAACGAAAAGGCTTTAGTTATAGGTGGTGGCATGGGGGCTGCTACCACTATACAGCTTTGCAAAGAGCTTTTAGAAAATAAAAACTCGGTAGATTTGCTTTTGGGTTTTAGGAATGCTGAAGCAGTCATACCGTCGGAGTTTTTTCCTCAACAGATAGATATGAAAATAGCCACTGAAGACGGCTCTGTAGGCACTAAAGGTTTTGTTACTGCCATTGTGCCAGATTTAAAGCGTTACGATCATATCTATATGTGTGGGCCTGTACCTATGTATCGAGCTATGACACCACTGTTATGGAGCAGTACCATTTGTTATCCTAAAGTATTTGCTTCTTTTGAAGCGCGTATGGGATGTGGTTACGGTATGTGTGTAGGCTGCTCTATAACAGTCAATGGGCAAAAGCAAAAAGTATGCACTGAAGGGCCGGTTTTTGATTTTAACCAAGTGGATTTTGTTTCATTAGTTTTATAATCTTATTTATGATGGAAAAATAATTTGCAAATTAAAGTAGGCTTTAAAGGCTGCATATGCAGCAAATTTTAAAACAGGAGGAAATTATCATGTCAAACAACAAGTACACATCAATCGTAAATCTTGATTTCCAGTACGCACATAGATTTATGAATTGGCCGAGGGAAGCAAAACACCTTCATGGACACTCAGGACTTTTAACTATTGAACTTGAGGACACTGTAGATCCGGTAACTGGTTTTGCCCATGCATGTAAAGATGGGTTTAAAAAAGCATGGGAGGTTTGTGACCACTTTCACCATGCAACATTGTTTCAAGAAGGTGACCCACTTCTTGATGCTGTTCTTGCAGTGTATAGAAAGGAAGGAATTATCAATGATCCTGAGCACTGTGTTCCTCTTAAAAAGATAGATCACGCTCTTGCTTGGTCATATCCAGAATACAGAATAATTGTTACTAAAAAAGTTTCTACGTGCGAGAATCTTTGTGAGCTCTTCTACGAGCTTCTTAAAGACAAAATGCCAATCAAAAAAATTACTTATCGTTCATCTTCTATGAACGCAGCATCAAAAGAGTTTAAATAGGTGAGAAAGTCGTATAAAGCCAAAAGAAACGGCAGACA
>WRFJ01000044.1 GCA_009778865.1 Chloroflexota bacterium
AGTGGCTTCAACAGGCATATGCATACGACAATATAATATTAATAACGACTATTTTCCGGGCTTGCCAGATACTATTTATAATTTTTTAAGGTGCATCTTTAGGCTGCGTGAGCCAGTCTGTATTCAACCGGACTTAGATAACCTAAAGATCCATGCATACGTTTTCTGTTATAAAACAGTTCTATGTATGCAAACAGATCATGCTGTACTTCATCCATAGTAACATACTCTTTACGATAAATACATTCTTTTTTGGCTGTTGAGAAAAAACTCTCAACACAGGCGTTATCCTGAGGACAGCTAACATTACTCATACTGCCGGTAAGACAATGATCAGAAAGCATTTTTTGATAAGAGCGGCTGCTGTACTGCGTTCCCCGGTCACTATGAAAAACTGTCTTGGCTCTTTTACCGCTGCGCGCTAAGGCATTACCTAGAGCACGTTTGACTAATTCTGCATCGGCACTCTTACTGACAGCATACCCGACTATTTCTCGGTTAAATAAGTCAACTACCACAGCTAAATAAACCCAGCCCAGGACTGTTTTGATGTAAGTAATATCGCCGGCCCATACTTCATTGGGCTTCTTGGGATTAAAATCACCATTTATTAGATTGTCTAAAAAACGCCCGTCACTTAGGCTCTTTTTATAGGGCTTGCGTTTAACTAAAGAAAGCGGAAACATACCATTTTGCTGCATTAGGTATCTAATCTTATACTCACTGATCTGTTCTGTTAGAAAAGAAGGTAATGATTCTCCTATTAACTGTAGAGGGTTTGAGAGATACTATGAGGACAACTGGTATAGAGTTATTGCCGATAATGCCGGTGATAACAACACACCTCCGCCCGCACTTGTAGGGGTGGTTTGGGAGAGGATAGAGGGGAAAAGAGAAAGCCCTCTAGAAATTTAAATCTAGAGGGCTTAATTTGTTTAGACTCCTCGCTTTGTGCAATTAAAGCCTATTTGTTAAACTTTTACAGAACTGAATTTTGGGAAATCGGCATATCTTGATTCGTTAAGCATAGATTCAAAGTCTTTGCCTTTTAGTGGATATTGATTACCCCATTCCCCATCAAATCCATATGATACCCAGAAAACGTACAGCTCAGCAT
The DNA here is from genome assembly GCA_009778865.1 of Chloroflexota bacterium. Taxonomy (GTDB): domain Bacteria; phylum Chloroflexota; class Dehalococcoidia; order Dehalococcoidales; family WRFJ01; genus WRFJ01. Next base: position 1,118 of record WRFJ01000044.1, read on the forward strand.
AGACATTATCAACCGAGGTGTTCATCGGAACAGAGAGCGTCATGCTTTCTGAAGGCTGTATTGTTTCAAAATCAGCGCCGCCGTTTCTAGTAGTAGCAGACGACATACCACCTTTTTCATCAAATAGCTGTAGATAAAACCTAATGTCTGCAACAGATTTTTCACCGATATTGGTAATATTAATATCAACAATATATGAGTTAATATTACCAGAATATGAATCGTTATTATAACTGTCAACCCAGCGAACGTTCAGTTCAATCGCTAGAGGAAATTCTGAATTTATGGGCTCTTCAGATTTAGTAGCAAATGCACTTAAAGCGAAAATTGAGCACGTCAATAACGCTAAACAGGTAATGATAAAAAAAATCTTTTTCATGTTCATTCCAATACGCAACTAAAATTCATAAATAGATAATGACCACATACCATATTGAATAGTTATGAGCCCAGACATGCTGTTTATTTGCGTATTAATCGCTGAAGTATTTGTGTACTCACCTCCGTCTGTGAGAGCTGCCAAAGCACCATTATTATATTTTAAAAATATGCCATTCTCAATATAACCATATTTTGTATCAAGCAGATGTGTAAACTTATAGGCGACACAAGCAAGATGAGCAACTTTATTAAAAATATAGAGCCAACTATCATTGCCTTCATCATAGTAAAGAACGCCAGTATTATACCAGCCGCTATAGAGCTTGTAATTGGATTGGCCATTACTATTCCAGCCATTATAAGTAAATGTTCTGGGAGCTTCTTCTACATATATGCGATCACCATAATCAGTTACTTTCAACATGAATTTAAATTCCCAATTGGTGAGGCCAGTTAAACTACCTATGCCTGACACCATATAATCAAGTTCATAATAAGTAGACCTGGTCATCATAGCAGAAATTGACCTAGCCAACTGTTCATCTTGAGTGGTTAAGATATTACCTTCACTATCATTGATAAAATAAGTAGTTTCAGTATATGAATAAACCATGTCAACAGTAATTAGAGTTTGCACTGCCGGTGACAAATCATAGAAAGCAATTTCCCAATCAGCCGCATTGTTTAACTCTTGATAAACATCAATTAAATTAGAAATTACTTTTGCCTGCGTATCGCTCGGTAGTGATTTAAAAGCTGCAACAGGGTCAGATGATAATGATATTGCAGCAGCCGTAGAATTCATCAAATTCGCATTTTTAATAGCGGCTTTATTACCTTGGGCCATTGCCACCCCACCAAATACGGAGGCCATTATTAACATGGATGCCAAAATCAATCCAAATTTTTTGAATATATTTTTCATATTCATTTTCTCCTTTTATTATTTCCTATTACTCAAGTTAAGGCAATAATGTAAATGATACTTTTAGCCACCTCCTTACTCATGAATTTTTAAGGAAACTTTGTATATATCTTATTAGATGTATATATTCTTAGTCTCAATATATCATACAAGATGTTAAATAACAATAACCTTTTCAATACATAGTATGCGTAAAGTTAAAAAATATTAATAAAGTTAATTATTTGTTACGATATTAGATTTTAATGTTACTAAATAAGCAGAATACGGTTGCGGTAGACCCCTTTTACACTTATTTAAAATAGCTCAATAATCTAATGTTGATGGGGAGTGTTTGGCAGGTAAAGAGGAAACCCCCTCTAGAAAAGTAAAATTCTAGAGGGGGTTTATGCTATTTACACAACTTATGAACCTATGCAAACGTCCCTATAAATTCGTTAGATGCGTCATATAGTTTACCATTTTGTATATCAGGTGTTAGAACCATACCCAAATAATAAACGTGAATAAAATAATCGCCCTCAATTGCCGTCCCTATATACGTTTTTCCTAAGTTTTCAAAAGTATAATAGTATGCTTGTACATCTTTATTTATACCATACACGACTATTAATACTGAGTGATCCAACGGCGACCCAATATATTCCCCATAAAATTTTATCGGCGAATTTAATGGAGAAGATGATAAATAATATGGCGATGTGTGAATTTTGTATCGATTACCAAAGATGCTTGAAGATTCAAAAATTACAATATCTGATCTCCCAGTTTTGGAATCCTGATATAAGACAAACATGTAATCGCCCTGTTTGGTTATATGTAGAGCTTCTGCATTATCTGTGCCAAAATATTTGGTAATTGCAGACTGGGCTTCATCAATATTATTCTCATGGATTGTATAGGTAAACATTTTATTAAAAACAAATATACCTACTATTGTCGCTAAAACAAGTAAAACAGCTAAAAATATTATGACTTTTCTAGCAACATTATTGATTTTATTCGTTTTTTGGCTGTTTATCATTGTAATCTCACCTTAACATTATTTTATGTGGTTATTTAATAAAGAAGGCCAATAATATTAAGTTGCTGGTTCCATTGTTTAGGGACAGTACTCAAATTGAGATTTATTGAAGGGCCAAAAAGACCAACCCCTATAGATGGCGAAATTGAAAACGCTTGCCATGTATGAATATAGGTAAAGATGACATTGGTTTCTAGATTTTGGTAAGTAGAATAAGTTTTCTCAAGTATTACACGAGAAGTTCCGGATGTCATGGGAGAAGCTCCAACGCCAAGAAACCCGCTGGTAGTTTCTTCAAATCCCCAGCAATAACCAGAATATCCGTTGGCTATAGGAGTCGTATAAGGAATATTGTTGCCGTTAAGATATTTTGCCGAAAACCATGCATTGCTAGAAGGGCATTTGAATTCGCCATTACCGCCCCATGTTAGCCCCATAAAATCTAGACCTCTAGCGGGAGAGCTTTCTCCTTCAACCCAAGGGCCCAGAAAAGGGTCCCAATCAGCAGTGCCATAAACTATATAGTTGTTAGTATCAGTATCTTGATAAACTACAATAGATAGAGTCGTCTTATATTGTTTTGGATGATTAGGAGTGATGCCTTGGTGGATACTGTCAAACAAAACTAATCCTCTATTTGCTTCTTTTTTAGCTTTAGCAACTTCGCTTACTGTCATCAAACGACTATCTGTTACGTTACCATTGTTATCAAGTGTTTCTTTAACATAAACTGACTGATAAGTGGCGCCAATTAATATTGAGTTATCTTCTTCTATTGCTCTAAAACTATTAGCTCTTTCAGTGTTCCCGAAAATATCTAGGGCATTCGGACCTTTTGCTGACATTTCTTCAATACAAATACTATTCCCGGCAGATGCCACAGCCATCCCACCAAACATAGATGCCAATATCAAACATGACGCTACGGCGAGTAAAATTTTTTTGGTTATAGATTTAACCAATTGTTGTACCTCATTTAATTTTATTTTTTGCTTAAATACGTATTTTTGCGATATTTTTTTACAATTGCGTAAAATATAACGCAGTTTTTTGGTAAAAGTTAGGCCTTTTCTCCAAAATATTTTAAATTCCCTCCTCCCATGTTACCCAAGTAACTACAAAGTTACTTATATGGTTTACGTACAACTCACGATAGAGCTTTATTCTAAAAGAGAATTATAATTTCTCTTTTCATCAGTTCTTTCCATAAATCACCCGACAATTTTATATATTTTACCGGATAACGCCATTTACCTATTGACTGGGGAAAAGGTAGCAAGATATCATTAATTAGATGTTAATAAAGTAAAGATATTTTTAAGTGAGACAATGCAATGTTTAACGTAGACAACAACATAACTATAATTGATGATTTTCTTATTTCCGTTTCCTCCTGGCATTTAATCAATTCCGATAATACCAAATAGTATCGTATTAGCCCCGATCTTCTAAAGAGATCGGGTTATTTGTTTATATAAGGCATGCACAGACATATAGGCACGTTAATAATGGAGGAACAAAATGTTTAAAAAACTATTTAAAAGAATGGCTACCGCACTAGCAATCATCGTTCTTCTTGTTTCCACGTTCGGTGGTGTGGCAGGTGCCGGGTCCGAAACAAGAGCCATCCAAGATTTAAGGCTATATAGCTCAATAGTTTTGCAATTGCAATTTTCTGATGATCCTGTTCAGACGTTTAACTCCTTATCAGAAAAAGAACAGGATAAAGTCAAAGAAGTGATATTCTATCACTTTGAGAATATCCAAGCCATTATTGATGCAAATGGCTCAGATCTAGAAATTGAAGCCTATATTGATAATATTCCACAGGCTGTTCTCTTATTAATGCAGATAGATCTTGATTATCTGGGTCTTTGGGCCCAAGTCTCTGCAGAAAAATACGATATAATGCCTCCCTGGAATCCTGCAGATGAACAGGCTTTACGCTTACAAGACCTTCTTTACCGCATAGATGAATTTAATTCTTTTGATGCTGAAGAAAGAGCTATAGTCTTAGATTATTTCGGTATGGTAGATGAGTGGTTTATCCCTGATGAAGAAGAGGGACCAACCCAAGAAGACCTTGAGAATGCCGCTATTGAAAGAATACTGGTTTTACGCAATCTCTACCAAAACTACGAGTTCTTCTCTCAGTTATCAGACGATAATAAACTAAGCCTCTACGATCTCTTAGACTTTGACTTAGAACAAGTCTTAGCCATTGATGCTCAGTTCTCTTACCTAGAAGACCTAGGTTACAGCCTCTTAGTCAGTTCTGACATAATCAGAATAGCCAACGTCGGCTTTCTAAGCCTAGAAGAAGTTATGGTAGCCTTAGAAAACTCCATCAACATGCCCCAGCTGCTCTCTAAGTTTAGAGAGTTTACCCAACTAGCCGCTCTCTTTAATCTTGAAGAAGCCTCCAGACAAAATTCAAAAGATGCTATCCTTTCGGATAATAAAACCATCATAGACTCTGCTTTAGACCAGCAGCTATGGAGAGAAACCGGTTTAGATGAATTCTCAGAAGATGCCCTACAAATCCAAGAACTACTCTATCAGGCTTATACCTCATACGATGCCTATCAAACAGCCAAAGGTTTATTCATTGCCGGTTACTCGGTTAACGACATTAAACTGGCTTTCTTCTTAGGTGCTGCTCTGGCCTTAGATCCTCAGGATGTCATAAACTCCAGTGCCCAAGCTATTGTTAACTATGCTTTAGGTAATGGCCAGAGCCTAACTTCCAACCAAAAGTCTGCTTCCCTATCTATTGGCGACCTCTCTGAAGCCGATTATGCCGATATGCTTCTGCTCATCTCTTTCGGTGCTTCGGTTATGTATCTAGGCGGTATGATGCTTTCCAGTACCCCGGGTCTGCCTTCCATTGAAGCACCTTTCATTGCTTACCTTGGTGAGAGCGATGCTGTTAACCTTAGTACCGGTGCTTTCTACTACCATGAGAACATTCTTAATGTCCCCGGCAGAAACGGCTTAGATTTAGTATTAGGCATTACTTATGACTCCAGCCAAGCCGACCTATATAAACCAATCTATGACTACTGGTACGGTGATAACTCCATCATATCGCCGACCATGCTTGAAGAACTGTGGAACATCGGTGCCGGCTGGTCTTTTGATCTGCCCTATATCTACAATGATACTTTTAAAAATACCTACAACATTCATATTCCCGGTAAAGGCACTTTTGAGTTTAATGGTACGCCTATCAGCAACGTGCATAACTGGATCAATTATCCGCTGCAAGATATGGTGCTGACCAATTTCACAGGTTATACCCATGGCGGCGGCTCTTACAGAACCGAAACATCCCAATACAAACTGACTTTTAAAGACGGGTCGTATTACTACTTTAACAGTAATGGTCAAATCATTCTCCATGCAGATAATTTTAGCAATACTATCAGATACCAGTACGCGCTGCAGTCAACCTTTGATAGCCGCTATCTGTTAAGCAATATCGTAGATACTGCCGGCAAAAATTATACTCTGACTTACAGTGCCCCTTCTGGCGGCC
>WRFJ01000045.1 GCA_009778865.1 Chloroflexota bacterium
AATAAGGCTATGCCTATAGTTCCTATTAACCATTCCCACCATCTTACAGATATACCTTGTTTTATAACCCAGAATACCAGAGCCGTAACGAGGGCGGCGAAGATGACACCTACAAAGAACATGATTCTATCTCCTTTATTTTTAATGAATCTTCATAATTATACCATATTGGGGGTGGAAGTGTAATGCTCCCCATTTGTCAAGAGATTTCTAAGAGAGTAAAACGGCTTGTCGATATTCCTTTTCATATGTATTAGGTGATTTGTAACCTAAGGTTGAATGCAGATAGTCTTGATTGTAATAGTCTATCCATCTGTCAACGGCATTAGAGAGTTCCAGAGGATTAAACCATTCTCTCAGCCACAGCAATTCCTCTTTCATGGTTCTGAATAATCTTTCGATATCAGCATTACCTTTAGGATTATTGTAACTGGTAAAAGCCTGATTAATACCCATATCCCGACATGATCTTATGAAGCCTATGGAAGTAGGCTGGCTGCCGTTATCACTCATCAGATTAAGCTCTTGGCCGTATATACCATCAGGGAATTGTTCACCTGCTGCCATATCCAGAGCTTCTAACCAGTGTCTTCCTCTGCACTCCAGACCGACATAATGTCCGGCTATTCTCTTGGTATACCAGTCCAGGACTATTACTGTGTACATCCAACCGAAACCGGTTACCATGGTCTTAGTCATATCTATGCCCCACCACTGGTTAGGTTTATCAGGCTTGGGTTTAGCTTTGCCTGATGTTCTTTTAGCTTTTAAAGAAGTATCAGGCTTAACTAACAGTTGATGTTCCCTCATTAATCTGAGAACACGCTTCTTATTAACCTCTAAGCCATCTATATACTTCAGATGAGCCCATACCCGGCGGTAGCCCCGGAAGGGATGCTCTGATTTAATAGCTTGTATGCGCTCTATTATGGGCAAATTCTTCTCTGTTACACTAACCGATATCTTACGTTTTATTGTAAGCACTCGTTTACTTTTTTTAACTCTAAAGATAATTCACCGACCAGATTCTTAAGCCTAGTGTTCTCTTGTAATAAGCGTTCTTCTCTTTTATCATTGTTTTCAAATTGCTATAATAATATGTAAGCTTTTTATTTTCAGTGGGGATTTTATGGCTAAAAAGATCATCAGTAATCAGCAATGGCTTTTACATATTAAGCCAGTTTTACAACAAGCTATGCCTAATATCGATCTCTTAAACGAGGCTATCACCAAAGGTGATATAGAATCTGAGACCTTTGCTGCCCGTGATGTGCTGATGACTAAATGCGATTTTAGTGTCTTGCATAAACAAACTATTGAGATAGGCGAGCCCGAAAGTAAGGAAGCTAAAAAGGCGCACAAAGAACTTTTGTTGGCTTTTAAAGCCTACAATGTAGCTATGTTTTTGGCACATAATATGCTTTTATACATTACTCGTCTGGCAAGTAAAAAAGACGGCGAAAAAATAAGCGATAAAGAACAACAAAACTTAGCTGGTGCTCGTCTTTCTTATCAAAGAAACGTTAAAGATGCACAGCCGCATTGGTACTCTTTCCAGCAATATCTGCAAACACTTGGTTAGTATAAAATAGTCTCTTCGTCCTATTTTACAAAAATAAAGCAAATATAGTAGAATGTATTCCTAATTTGGCGCGTTCGTCTAGTGGCCTAGGACGCTGCCCTCTCAAGGCGGAGATCAGGGGTTCGAATCCCCTACGCGCTACCACCATTTATAGTTGCCATTAATTAGCATTTTAAAGCTAAAAGTTGCTGATAACCTCTATTAAAAACCATTTTTTTACAACCATTGTTCTTTAGTAAAGTTAGATAAAATCCTTTCTATTATGTAAGAAGAGGCCAAATGGCCTCTTCTTAGTATGCTAATGAAACACATTTTATTATAATTCTCTGCGTTTAATAATAAATATAGAAACAATAATAAAGACAGCAGAAGATGCAATTGTAACGAAAAAAGCTGGCCAAGAAGCATGCACATTTTCCCACAATCCTTGTTCCACTAAATTTGGATACAGAGTCATACTTACTTTTTCCCAAGCCCAAGCTAGCAATTTACCAGGCAGTAATCCGGCAGCAGGTAAAAGTCTTATAAAAAATAAACCCATCAAAAGAGACAACCCAATGGCTCCTGCCACATTTTGATTTCTAATGATAGTAGATAAAAACAACATCAAGGCGACTGCAAAAGCAATAAATACTAATATTAAAGCCAGAATTGACCATATGACACTAAATTCAATCGGTTCAAAAGCCAAAGCGTTGGCATAAACAGCGCTGCATAGTATAGCGATAGTTGCGGCAAGGCCAAAAATGAGAAAATACACTATAAATTTTGAGAGAATATAGCCGGTTCGCCCGATAGGTTTAACCAGTAAAGAAGCGGCTGTGTTGTTTTTTATTTCACCAGCTACAACACTCATAACCATAAAGGGAATTAGTATAATTAAAAGTATTCCAATATATAGATAATAAAATTCATATAGTAGTTCTCCGCCTCTTAAGACAACATAAGAACTGCTAGAAATACTTTTTTGATACTGCATAAAAGGCGCAACTATAGATAATAAAGCAAAAAGAGCCAAAATTGTAACTATTTTAGAGCTAGACCAACTATGCCATAACTCTTTCTTTAGCATCAAAAGAAAATTATGCATCTGATTTATCCCCCGTTAACTTTATAAAAGCATCTTCCAAAGAAACTCTAATAGCATTAAAGCTGGCTAAAGCATACTCGTGCGTTGATAAAATCTGCTGTAATTCTTTAGCCGCTTTTATTGTATTCGTGACGTATACTGTCATTATATAATCACCATTTACTTCAAACGAAGAGACGATCTTCTCGCACCACTCTTGGCTATGAATAACAGGTAACGCACGGATAGGCTCTTCTTTCAGTCTTATCTCAAAGCCATTTTTAGAGTAACTTTTCTTTAAATCGTCAACGCTTTGCGAAACCAGTAAAGTACCGTTGTTAATAATACCTACTTTGTCACACACTCTTTCGGCATCATTTAAGATGTGGGTAGAAAGAAAGACGGTGGTTTTTTCTTTAAGACTTTTAATAATATCCAAAATATCTGCTCTGCCAATAGGATCTAGAGCGGAAACTGGCTCGTCTAAAAAAACTACTTTAGGATTACCTACTAATGCAGCAGCAAGCCCTAGTCTTTGCTTCATGCCGCGGGAGTATTTAACGGCATTACGGTGAGCCGCTTCTTTAATACCAGTCATTTCCAGTAATTCATAAGCTTGTTTTTGAGAAACTTTGTATTCTAAACCAAAAATCTGTCCACAAAACGTCAAATACTGCAGACCACTCATAAAGCTAAAGAAAGAAGGCACGTCCGGTAAATAGCCGATAAGGCGTCTAACTTGCATATCTTTGGCAAAACTTTCGTAACCATATACATAGGAATGCCCATCTGTTGGATGAGAAAGACCAGCCAACAGACGAATTGCGGTAGTTTTACCGCTGCCATTAGGGCCTAAAAATCCGTAAATAGTATTGGGCTCAACCGCAATATTAAGATTATCCAAAGCGATGAATTTATTAAATTTTTTACTCAGATTAATGGTCTGAATAGCCAGATTGCTATCTATCATATAAAAATTCCTTCAAAGTTTTTCAACTATGTTTTTATGTAAGGTTCCATATCTATTTTTATGCCAGATGAAGATAGGTTATCAAGTTCGCCATCAACATGACGCAAGCTGCCGAAAACATCGCCCCATTGACCGCCAAACCATGTGTATTGAGCCCAATGTACGTATATTTCTAGCTCAAGTTTGTCTACTCTATCAAATAAAAACTCTACATCGGAATCAGTAATATTACCGACTGAACCAATACTAAATAGCTGTAAACTTATACTCACGGTTTGTCCGCTACGAATAATATCCACATCACGATTTAATTTTAATAAGTTAATGTTATCTCTGTAATTTACATATGGTAAATCATTATGTATATAGCAGTAGTAAGATATTTTTAAGTTCTTAATAGTTTTTTTACTGTTATTGGTGATATCTAAATTTACAAGTATCTGATCATATCTTCTATTGTTATCGCGTTCAATATGCCAGGAATTTTTAAAACTAACCGGCATATTCTCAAACGTAGGGGTATACGGCATAAATACGTTAAAAGAAATAACGCCTATAACAAAAACAAAAACGATAGTTAAAACTGAAATTTTTTTCATTTTTTATCCTAAGAAAATATTTGACCAGCCCCAATTTTACATTACCCATAATATTTGTATTACAAAGATTTTCCCGCGCCAATAACATTTAATATTTGCGGCTATAGTACACTGTCAAGAGCACATGAATCACAATGACAAATAAAAGCGAGCCTAGTAATGTGAAGAAAATTTCCGGATTGCTGTTTCCAGTAACAATTGTAGCTATTGTTAACCCAAACATGACCATGTTCATTCCAAGAGAGCCGGTTTTTTGTTTGATGAAGATATTACGCTCATCTGTTTCATAAATGTAGAGATTGTCAAGTCGGTCAGGGTTGCGAATGGCTCTGATATTTTTGGTAATAGAGAAAATTAAAGTTGCAATGAGAGTGACAAGTAGTATCAGCTGAATATTAGTTGCTGCGGTTTTCCAAGGAGTACTAAATATTGAAGAAATATAATCATCGTCATAGCTCTGTCGTATAAGTAAATATATTATTACACTGCATACAATAGCCAATCCTGTTGCTAGTAAGCGCACTCTATTTTTTATCTTTTTTTCAAAATCGTTCATTTATGGCGTTTCTACCTCTGAAAAATCAAATATTTCTTCAATGGATTTGCCGAAGTAGTTTGCTATTTTATATGCAAGTACTAGTGATGCAGTATATTTCCCGATCTCAATGGATGTAATAGTCTGCCGCGTTACGCCAACAGCGACGGCCAATTCATCTTGAGAGAGCTTATTTTTTTTTCGTAGCTCCGGTATTGTAGTTTTCAAGTCATCACACCTACAAATACATTTTATTTTGCAGCATTAGTATAGTAAACTTTGCAAATATTGTCAAGTATACTTTGCAATGTTTTTGTTAAACACAGAATGACATGCGTAATTTTTTATCTAGAAGTTTATATATGCCAAAGCACTATCCAGTTCATTCGTATTTACCTGCAATACAGAAGCACTACCCTTATCGATGAAGTCTTTGTTTTAGGGAGTGTATAGCGCCATCTATCATTTTTTAAATGTAAAAACCGCTTATTTAGATTATTATTGTTTACCTAAAAACCGTAGAAACACCATTATATGGCTGTCATCACTGTTGCCAGAAAAATGCGTAATATTGTCTTTACTATTCTGCCTGAGAACAAGTTTGACGACTAGTATTACTCAAAACACAAATAAATTGTTTCATATTAAAGAGAGGTTTTTTATCTCATGTTTGGCCGTTAATTCGTTTATTTACATAAACTGATGTTTTTGGCGTACGCATTGTGCTATTGTTTAATCGTTAAAATTTTTCTTTTTGACCACCTGGCATTTGATAGCTGGTCTAATTAAGCATAGTCTGTGATGCATCACAATAAAATAGTCTTGAATATGCCCTTTTTGATTGCTAAAATACATTATGATTATGTTGCTTAATAGATATCTGATTTTCCTAAAATGGGATAAACGATTATGATTAGAAACTTCTTTCATAAATTACCTATTTTATCTTCTCTGCTACTGGTTTTTATAGCCGTAGGGTTGTTAATACTTTATCAAAAGATTCTTATTAATGATAATACAAGTTACTCATCAGGAGTAATAATATTAGCCTATGCTGCACCCATTGTTTTTGTAGTGGCCATGGCTTTTATTCTTAAACTGCAAGGGAGCATAGCTCTTAAAAAGCATGGGTTTTTAAAAGGCATTTTTCTCTTTGGTTTGCCCTTAATTGGCTTTAGCATCGTCAGTTTTTTGGCTACATTAACGATTACCGAAGGTCACGAAAACGTTAGCCCAACTCTGATGATGCTTATATTTTTTACTTCTCATATGCTACTAATAGGTGTTCTTGAAGAGTTTCTTTTCCGCGGTATTATCTTGAACAATATGCTGCGGAGATGGGGAGAGAATAAAAAAGGCATTATAATGGCGGTCATTTGGTCCTCTCTTCTTTTCGGCTGTGCCCATCTAGCCAATTTGATCAATAACCCCGATATACTTATTGGAACTATCTCACAACTCATTTACACCTTTTGTATTGGCGTCTTTTTGGCCGCTATCTATATAAGATTTAAAAATATTTGGCCGGCAGTCATACTACACGCTTTCTTTAATTGGATGGCTTTGATATGGACATTGTCATATCCAACAATAATTGCTACCGAAGGTGTAGATATTGAAATCGGTATTTTACTCGGACGCATATTACTGATGGCGCCTTTTGCCATCATCGGCTTTGTTTATTTAATAAAAGTATGGCAGCCCAAAAATACTGGTACGTCATATTACTCGGTGCGTATTTGCCATAATTGCCAAACCAGAGTAAAAGAACATGATGATTTTTGCTTTAACTGCGGCATACGCTTGCAAGATATGCTTAGCTGTCCGTCATGCGCTAAAAAATCGGAAATAGAGGCTGTCTTTTGCCGTTATTGCGGTTCCGAATTAAACAAAGATCCATATATATCTACAGAGCTTTTAAGCGAACATAGTGTCAGCCAAGAATAAAAATCTCACATTCCTATAAATGTATTTTGCCTCATTGAAATAAGAATTTAATCTATAGTTTCAAATTGGCTGTTGTATAACTCGGCATAAAAACCATTTTGGCCTAAGAGTTGTTCATGATTTCCGCTTTCTACGATATCGCCGTCTTTCATAACCAAAATTAGGTCAGCATTTTTAATAGTTGACAGACGGTGGGCAATGACAAAAGAAGTGCGTCCGCACGTAAGTTTATCCATAGCTTCTTGGATAAGCACTTCAGTAC
>WRFJ01000046.1 GCA_009778865.1 Chloroflexota bacterium
ACCGAACTGGCACGTACGCTCACCGAATTTTTATTCGGTGATAAAGAAGCTATGGTACGTATTGATATGAGTGAATATCAGGAAAAACATACGGTATCACGTTTAATCGGTGCCCCCCCTGGTTATGTAGGCTATGATGAGGGCGGACAGCTTACTGAAGCAGTGCGCAAGCGTCCCTATCGTGTGATATTGCTGGATGAGATTGAAAAAGCCCACCCCGAGGTATTTAATACTTTATTGCAGGTGCTAGATGACGGTCGCTTAACCGACAGCCAAGGGCGCACGGTGGATTTTAAAAATACCATTATTGTTATGACTTCCAACGCTGGTCTGTCGCAGATACGTCGCAACATGCCGCTGGGCTTTACGGCTGCTAAAGATAATAAAACCGAGGAGGTGCGCTATGAAGCCATCAAAACAGGTGTGATGGCAGCTATTAAAAGCACTTTCCGTCCCGAATTTTTAAACAGAATAGATGAAATAGTGGTCTTTAGAGAACTGGGTAAAGAAGAAATTATTCAAATCGCCAATCTTATGCTTAAAGAAGTTATGCAGCGCTTATCTGAAAAAGAAATAAAACTGCAGATCACTCAACAAGCCAAGGAATTTTTGGTTGAAAACGGTTATAGCAGCGAATACGGAGCCAGACCTCTGCGTCGTGCTATTGAAAGATTATTGGAAAACCCGCTGTCTTCACGTCTGCTCAGTAAAGAATTTAGAGCCGGCCATACTATTGTGGTTACAGTAGAAACGTCTGGCGAGGGCGGCTCGTGTCTAGCATTTAATATTGCAGAATAGCCTACCTGATAAATATTTAACTAATGTTTTTAGTGTATAATGCTTGGTAAAAAGTGAGTACCAAAAATCAATTAATAAAAACCGAAAAACAAGGTCCAAACACCTTGCTGTCGGCTGATGCCCAAACTGCATATAATCCTTTTGCCGAACTGCCTGAAGAAGGCAAAAAGTTGCCTGAGCAATTTTCCGATATAGTAGATACGGTGGTGGAAAGTACCACTATCGGGCTTTTAAATCCACACTTAGGTGAACGCGTACGTAAACAAGAAGTACCTAAAGATAAGCCGGGTTACATATGGCCCAAAGATGATAGTACTGTAGCATCGGATAAAAAAGGCTTTGTGGCAAGTATCAAAAAATTTTTTGCTCATAAAGAGTCTTGGTTTGCTGTCCTTGGTTTACTCTTGACCATTATTTTTATTGCAGTAGCTTTTATATATCCGCAGTTTTTTGACCGGCTTAAAGCCTGGGGTTATATAGGTCTGTTTATTATTTCGTTGATGGGTTCTTCGGCGGCCATTATTCCGGTGCCTGGTATGGCAGTGCAGTTTGCTTTGGGAGCTACCTTACTACCGCCTTTTGGCTGGCCGCTGTGGGCAGGCCCTATGGTGGTGGGTCTTATAGGGGCTGTGGCTGAGACGATAGGTTCATTTACCATATATATGGCCGGTGTAGGCGGTAGTACCTCTTTAAACAAAAATGCCAAAAAGTCTGCCAGTCGGTGGGCACGCATTTATAACTGGATTATACGTTTAATGAGAAAACACAGCTTTCTAGCCATCTTTTTGGTGTCAGCTATTCCCAGCCCGCTTTTTTATCCAGTTTCTTTAGCAGCTGGCGCAGCCGCTATTGGCAAGCGTAAATTTATCTTTTTAGTATTGTTTGGTAAATTTATTAAATGTTGCTTAATTGCTTATTTTGGCTACTGGATACTAGGTGGCATGGCTGTAATTTAACTAAATTTAGACTTATTTTTGACTATTTGTTGCCTAAAGGCGTAGAATTAAATTCTGTGCAGGGTTTTAAAAGACCTAAGCTGTTTTGTCTATAAACCGTCAAATCTTACAGAAAGAGGTGCATCTAATTTGCACGAATCTTGCGGTGTTTTTGGCATTTATGCCCCCGATGAAGAAGTGGCCAGATATACTTTTTTTGCTCTTTTTGCTTTACAGCACAGAGGTCAGGAAAGTTCAGGTATTGCCGTTACCGACGGGCAAAACTTAAAAGTTTTTACCGGCATGGGACTGGTTTCACAGGTATTTACCGAGGAAGCTTTAAAAAATCTTACCGGGCACATGGCTATCGGTCATAATAGATATTCCACCAGCGGCTCTTCACGCATTAGTAACGCTCAGCCGCTAATTGTAGGCCAAGATGATCTTCAGCTGGCTGTAGCCCATAACGGCAATATTTCCAATGCCCATGCTCTTAAAGAAGAGTTGCTGGCCAAAGGTTATAAATTCCATACCTCTACTGATTCTGAAGTATTAGCTAATCTGATAATTTCTGCTCCCGAGAAAACTTGGGAAGCGCGTTTGCGTTATGCCATGCGTCGTCTGGAAGGTGCCTACTCTTTGGTTTTGATGACCAAAGATACTCTTTATGGCGTGCGTGATACACTTGGCAACCGTCCGCTGTGTCTTGGTCATCTGCAAGGCAATGGTTATGTTATAGCTTCTGAAACTTGCGCTTTAGACCATATTAATGCCGAACTTATTTATGAGCTTGATCCGGGTGAAATTGTGCGCATAGATCATAACGGCTATCATCTTATGCAGGGTGAAGCCCCTAAAGAACAGGGAGGTCTGTGTATTTTTGAGTATATTTATTTTGCTCGTCCAGACAGCATAATTAACGGCCGTTTAGTATATTCAGCTAGACAAGCCATGGGTACCGGTCTAGCTGAAGAATTTCCAACACCTAATGCTGATATGGTCATCGGCGTGCCTGATTCGGCTACTCCTGCCGGTTATGGTTATGCTTACAAAAGCGGCATTTCACCAGTAGACGGTCTCATCAAAAACCGCTACGTGGGGCGTACTTTCATTCAGCCGGTGCAGGGCATGCGTGAAGATAGTGTTAAGCTTAAGTTTAATCCGCTGACCCCCATTTTAAAGAATAAAAGCGTGGTGTTAGTTGATGACAGTATTGTGCGTGGCACTACTACGCCGCAAATTATACGTGTATTAAAGAAAGCTGGTGCCAAAGAAGTACATATGCGTATTTGTTGTCCACCCATTAAGTATCCTTGTTATTTTGGAGTGGATATGGCTTCGCGCCACGAACTGATTGCTTCCCAGAAAAGTGTTGAAGAAATTAGAAATTATATTGGTGCCGATTCACTGGGATATCTATCTTTAAGCCGACTTATTAAATCGGTAGGTATTCCCAAAGAACGTTTTTGCACCGGTTGCTTTACCGGCGAATACCCTATTCCGGTGCAGCTGGAAATGGAAAAACTTACATTAGAGAATGATTTTGCCGATAGTGACCAGCTAGACTTTAGTGAAGATCTGCTGGCTAATCAATATAAAAGTTTTTGCGAGCCTAGTCCCGAATCGGCTGGAATATAAAAAGAAAGTATTTTCTAATTGACAGCAGTATGGCTTTGCTTTTATAATATATAAGGTCAAAAAAACCTCTCTTTTCC
This sequence comes from Chloroflexota bacterium, assembly GCA_009778865.1. Taxonomy (GTDB): domain Bacteria; phylum Chloroflexota; class Dehalococcoidia; order Dehalococcoidales; family WRFJ01; genus WRFJ01. The sequence continues at coordinate 3,449 of WRFJ01000046.1, forward strand.
CCTCATATTTTTTCTTTTTTCATTTTTATTTTTAAATAATAAGTATTTCCTTTGGGGGATTATGCCGTTATGACTAAGTATATATTTGTTACCGGTGGTGTGGCTTCGTCGGTGGGTAAAGGTATTACCGTAGCATCGCTGGGTGCTATTTTAAAATCCAAAGGGCTTAGTGTTTCGGTGCAAAAAATGGATCCTTATCTAAATGTTGACCCCGGTACTATGTCACCTTATCAGCACGGCGAAGTGTTTGTCACTAAAGATGGTGCTGAGACTGATTTGGATTTAGGTAACTACGAAAGATTTATAGATATAGAGCTTACCGCCGCCTCTTCTGTTACCAGCGGTAAAATATATTCTCGTTTGATAGCCAAAGAGCGTAAAGGCGAGTATTTGGGCGGTACTATACAGGTAGTGCCGCATTTGGTTAACGAAATTAAAGGCTGTTTTTGCCAATTGGCTGAAGAAAGCCAGGCTGATGTAGTTATTGTGGAAGTTGGTGGCACAGTGGGCGATATTGAGGGACAGCCATTTTTAGAAGCTATAAGGCAAATGCGTAAAGATGCCGGCCGTGAAAATGTATGCTATATACATGTTACTTTACTGCCGCATATTGGTCCTACCGGGGAGCTTAAAACTAAGCCTACCCAACACAGTGTGGGTGAATTAAGGCGCATTGGTATTCAGCCTGATGTTATTGTGCTGCGTGCTGACCGGGCTATTCCCGAAGAAATACGCGATAAAGTAGCTTTATTTTGCGATGTGGAAAAGGAAGCGGTAATTTTTATGCCTACTGCCCCCAGTATTTATGATGTGCCTTTGGTTTTGGAAAAAGAGGGCATGGGCCAACTGGTAGGTAAAATACTAAATATACAGTTAAATAAAACTGACGTTACCAAATGGCAAAAAATTACCGATAACATCAATAACCTTAAAGGTCAGGTCAATATTGCTTTAGTGGGTAAGTATGTTGAATTACAGGATGCCTATTATTCGGTGCGTGAAGCCCTAAGCCATGCTGCTATTGAAAACGGTACCGGTTTAAACATTATCTGGGTGCAAAGCCAAGATTTGGAAAAAGAAGGCGGCGAAAGATTGCTGGAAAAAGCACAGGGCATAATTGTACCCGGTGGCTTTGGTGATAGGGGCATAGAGGGCAAAATAGCTGCTGCTAAATATGCTAGAGAACATAATATACCTTATCTGGGTTTATGTTTAGGCATGCAGATTATGGTTATTGAATTTGCTCGCTACGTATTAGACACTAAAGACTGCACTTCCACTGAGTTTAATATTTGCACTGCTCATCCGGTAATAGATATATTGGAAACCCAAAAAGAGATAGGCGATAAAGGCGGTACCATGCGTCTTGGCAATTATCCGTGTCTGATTAAAGAAGGCACTCAAGCTAAAAAAGCTTACGGGTGCTGTCAAATAACAGAGCGCCATCGCCATCGTTTTGAGTTTAACAACCGTTACAGTAACTTATTGGAAGAAAACGGTCTGCTGATCTCCGGCATTTCTCCTGACGGCAGTCTAGCGGAAATATGTGAAATAAAGCATCATCCTTTTATGGTGGCCTGCCAGTTCCATCCCGAGTTTTTATCACGTCCTGGCCGTCCGCACCCGCTGTTTAACAGTTTTATACAGGCATCTCAAGAAGTAGTTTTGGCTGGTAGCCAAACTAAAATGCCTTTGGAATAAAATAATTTTTTAGGGAGCTCACATGGAATTTTATATAGATTCAGCCAAGATTTCTGAAATTAAAGAAGCATGTTCTTACGGTATAGTCAGCGGTGTTACTACTAACCCGTCTCTAGTATTGCTTAGTGGCAATGCCGATTACGAGAGTATGGTAAAAGAAATTTGCGAGGTAGTTAATGGACCGGTATCAGCTGAGATTACCGCCGAAGGCATAGATAAAATGATAGAGCAGGGGCGCAAGATAGCTAAATGGCATCCTAACGTGGTAGTTAAAATACCGATGACCGAAGAGGGCTTTAAAGTTACAGCTGTTTTAGCTAAAGAAAATATTAAAGTTAATATGACCTTATGTTTTACTTTAAGCCAGGCTATATTAGCTGCTAGGGCTGGAGCAGCCTACGTATCGCCTTTTGTGGGGCGTTTAGATGATATTAATCAGGATGGCGTGGCTCTTATCAGTGATATCATGGAAGTCTACGAATTGTACGGTTATGAGACTAGGGTGATTGCTGCTTCAATACGTCATTCTCAGCATGTTTATCTATGTGCCAAAGCCGGCGTTGATATTGCCACCATGCCTTTTAGTGTATTTAAACAGTGTTTTACGCACCCTTTAACGGATGCCGGCCAGAAACGCTTTATGGAAGACTGGCAAAAAACCCAAGAGCAATTCGGCATGAAATAATATCTATTCCGGCCGGTTCTTTATTTTAAATTCAGATAAGAGGTCCTAAGAGTCCTCTGCCAAAATACAAACCAATTTTTTAAGGTAAATATAAAATGAGACATAAACCAAACGAACTTAAAGATAAAATTGCCCCTGCAGATAATAGAGAAAATTTTTACAGCCAGAACAGTTACAGTGGCGAAAATAATACGGTATCTATGGATATTTCCGATTTGGGTAACAAAAATCGCAGCGAACTGCTGACTATAGCCAAAGAAATGGGTATTGCCAATATCACCACCATGAAAAAGCATGACATCACCCTTAAAATTTTGCAGCATCAGGCCGAAGGCCAAGGCCATCTTTTTTGCCGCGGTGTTTTAGAAATCATGCCTGATGGTTACGGCTTTTTACGTCAGGAAAGCTTGCTGCCTTCGTCCTCCGATATTTATGTTTCTCAAAGCCAGATACGTCGCTTTGCTCTAAAAACCGGTGATTTTATTTTAGGGCAGGGACGTCCGGCTAAAATGGGTGAAAAGTATTTTTCTTTGCTAAAGGTAGAAGCTATTAACGGTCAAAATCCTGAAAGTGCTAAACATCGCCACAATTTTAATTCGCTTACTCCTATTTATCCCAATGAACTTATTAATCTAGAAAGTAATCCGCGCGATATATCTACGCGTCTTATTAATCTTATTACCCCTATTGGTCGTGGCCAGCGCGGTATGATTGTAGCTCCGCCTAAAAGCGGCAAAACTTTACTGATTAAAGCCATTGCTAATGCCATTACCGCTAACTACAGCGATATACATTTAATGGTGTGTCTTATCGGCGAACGTCCGGAAGAAGTAACCGATATGCGCCGCTCAGTAGCCGGTGAAGTTATCGGTGCTACTTTTGACGAAACCGAAGAAAACCAAACCAGAGTAGCTGAGTTGGCCTTGGAACGTGCCAAGCGTATTGTAGAGCTTGGCAAGGACGTAGTAATTTTACTGGATGGTATTACTCGTCTTACTCGTGCCTACAATTTAGCTTTGCCTTCCAGCGGCCGTACTCTAAGCGGCGGCCTTGATCCGGTGGCTTTACATCCGGCTAAACGTTTTTTCGGTGCTGCCCGTAACATA
>WRFJ01000047.1 GCA_009778865.1 Chloroflexota bacterium
AATAACTGCTGCATTTAAAAAATGCTAACAAATAAAATGCAGATGAAAAATTTAGCCAATTTATTAAACAAAGAGCGCCCGCTGATTATGGGCATAGTCAATGTCACGCCGGATTCATTTTCTGATGGCGGTCATCATAGTGAACCTTGGCAGGCTGTTGCTTTTGCCCAAGAACTCATAGAAAAAGGAGCTCATATAATAGACATTGGCGGAGAATCTACGCACCCCGGTTATCAAAATGTAAATAGCCAAGAAGAGCTGCGACGAGTATTACCGGTCATCAAAGCCCTGAAAGACAGCGGCGTCATTCTGAGTATAGACACACAAAAAGCTAATGTAGCTAGTGCTGCTATTAAAGCTGGAGCACACATCATAAATGATGTGTCAGGACTATCCGACATGTATATGGCTGCTACTGTTGCAAATTTAGACTGTTACATAATACTTACAGCTAATGAAAATCTGCATGGTATAGATAAAGACATTGTGAAAACTGTAAAAGAAAACTTGCAAAACTTGCTGCAAAAAGCTTGCCAGGCCGGCATTAAAAAAGAGCATATAATACTGGATATAGGTTTAGGTTTTGGTAAAACCTCGGAACAAAATTGGCTGCTTATTAAAGAATTGGCATGCTTTAAAGATCTTGAGCAACCGCTTGTGGTTGGTGCTTCACGCAAAAGTTTTATCGGTGTTGCTGCAAAAGAGATGGAACCGCAAAAAAGATTGGGCGGCACATTGGCGGTGACAGCTTTGGCTGTAGAGCGCGGAGTCGATATTGTACGTGTGCATGACGTAGCAGATAATTTGCAAGCTGTTAATGTCGTTAGAGCTATTTTAAATATGAAAGATAATGAGTAATAAGTTTAAAAGACAAGAGATTGAGAGTTGTGATGATATACGGAAATAAACACATAACTTAAACAATACAGCAAAGTGTTATATGAAAGGCATTTTTATTAAGTTTTTGTGCCTTTCGCAGAAAGGAATGGTCATATACATGCCAGCAAGAATAGTATATCTAGGCTTGGGATCTAATTTGAGTGACCGTTTACGTAATCTGCAGACAGCTGTACAACTAATAGCTGATAGAATTAAAGTAAATGCTGTAAGCGGCATATATGAAAGCAAAGCCGAAGGCTATAATAATGCTCCTGATTTTTTAAACATGGTATTAGCTGCTGAAACTGCTTTGCCTCTGGAAAATCTACTGGTCTTAGCTAAAGTAACAGAAGCTGCTATGGGTCGCAAAATAAGTGAGCGCAACGCTCCGCGCATTATAGATGTAGATATACTATGTGCCGAAGATGAAGTACCCTTAGATACTCCTACTCTCAGCGTACCACATAAAGCTATGCACCAGCGCGCTTTTGTGCTAGCTCCGCTCAATGAATTATGTCCTCAATATATACACCAGCTAACTAAGAAAAGCGTGGAAGAAATGCTGGGAGAGTTGCAAGGAGAAGATGCCGAATATTGGGGCGAGTTAAATATGGCATTCTAAAAGAGGAGAAAAATTATGTTTGAATTAAAAGTAAAACGTCCTTTTAACGCTGCTCATTTTCTGCGTGGCTATGACGGCAAATGCGAAAATTTGCACGGACACGGCTATATAGTACAGATATGTGTACGCGGTCAACAACTGAATGAAACAGGTTATATAACAGATTTTACCGCTCTTAAAGCCCATCTAAATGAAGTCTTAGCCGCCTTAGATCATACTTGTCTGAATGAAATCACCGCTTTTAAAGAACAAAATCCTACTGCCGAAAATATTGCCAAATATATTTATGACCAAATAAACTCCAGCATTGAGATGCCGGCTTATTTGCATTCGGTAAAAGTATGGGAAACTCCCGAACAAAGTGCTAAATACACTCGTGATTAATTTGATGATCACAATCTATAAAGGCTACAATAAGGCAACTTATTTTATTAATATAAGGAACCTACTTTGAGTATAAATCTTAGTATTATAGGACTCTCGCAAAGCGGCCGCACCAGTATTTTTAACGCTTTAACTAAGGGTAAAGCTGACTTAAACACACATATCGGTGCTGCCAATATAGGCATTGCCAAAGTGCCTGATATTCGTTTGGAAAGATTGCGCGATCTTTTTAACCCCAAAAAATATACTCCGGCTGAAGTGCGTTATGTAGAGATCGGCGGCAACATTAAAAGCATAGATGGTAATTTATTAAATCAAATTTCTCAAAGTGATGCTCTTTTGGCCGTTGTACGTGCTTTTAATAGTGATGCCGTTCCTCATCCAGATGGTAGTGTAGACGGCCTGCGAGATATTGAGGCTCTTTTTTTAGAGATGGCTTTTTCTGATATGGGCGTTATTGAGAGACGCTTAGAAAAACTAGCGTCTCAACTACGTGGAGCCAAAACCACAGAAAAAGACAGGCTGGAAGAAGAAAAAGCCTTGATATTGCGCTTGCAGCAAGCACTAGAAAACGGCATGTCTATTCGTCAACTAGTTTTAAACGAACACGAGCAAAGTTTACTTTCCGGTTATCGATTTTTAACACAAAAACCTATGCTAACTATCATCAATATAAACGAACACGAGGTGGCCATCGCTTCACAAATTGAAGCAATCTACAAAGAAAAATTTCATGGCGAAGGGCAAAATTTTGTAGCTTTATGCGCCCGTTTAGAAACTGAACTAAGCGAATTGTCTGACGATGAATGTGTTGAAATGTGTAAAGATTTCGGCATATTGCAACTAGGCCTTAACCGCATTATTAAAGAGAGTTTTGCTTTATTAAATCTTATATCTTTTTTCACTTGCGGCTCTGATGAAGTACGTGCCTGGCCCATTATGAATGGTACTAATGCCCAAAAAGCGGCTGGTAAGATTCATACTGATATTGAACGAGGTTTTATACGTGCCGAGGTGGTTTATTATCAAAATATGTTAAATAAAAAAACTATGGTTGAAATTAAAAAAGCTGGCCTATTTCGTTTGGAAGGTAAAACCTATATTGTCAATGACGGTGACATTATTAATTTTCTATTTAACGTATAAAGATTGTAAAGGTTGTTGACAAGGCCGCCTTTTTAAGGCAAAATTACGTCTAGTTATTTTAAATATTTCAAAGTAAAGGCTTAAAGCCTTTGTCGGAGGAGAGATGAGCAGAGTTACACCCGAGATTAGAGACGAGATACAAGAAATTATGGACCGTATTACAACGGCCATGCAATTGCGCAATATTGATGTATTTATAAAAGTTTTTAACTCAGTAGATGGCGGGGCTACCATTGGGTTACAAAAAGATGACATCAGCGTAGGCGCAGCTTCACTACGCTCCAACATGAGTGAGCTGTTTGAAGGCTTAGAGAGTTTAAACATCAAATTTGGCTGGAATAGCATTCAAGCTTCACCTGATGGCAATACTGCATGGATGACGGCCAATTCTACAATGACTATGAAAAAACCCGGATTTGAACCCTTAGTAATGCCTTTGCGTATGACTTTTATTTTTGAGAAAAATGCCGAAGGGCAATACTTAGTTAACCATTGGCATTATTCTTCGCCTACTACTTTAAACTTTGTACCCCTGCCGCAACCGGTAGCTGCTACCGAAGGTCAAGTGTCAGTTGAAACTGAAGGGACAACCCATATCTCCGATAGCGGACTGCCCAATGATGACGGTGTATTTTACGATATTCCTTAAGTTTCAATTTAAAAAACAACAACTGTAATAAGGCGGTGGTTTTTACCACCGCCTTATTACAGTTGTTAAATTCTTTTGATAAATAGAATTGTCATTTTTTCCGTTTATCATTAACAAGATGCCCATTGATTCGGACTTTAATTCTATGGCCTGGCCAATCAAAGAAATTTTCATAAAATAAAATATGCATATCATCCTGTTCAATTTCAAGAGTAGGTGGGTTAATATACCAAAAAGTGTTTTTCTTTTGAGCTACTAATGTGCCATCAATTATTATATAGCGGTTTATATCACTACGAAAAATCTCAATATAATGCCCGTTATATTCATAAAAACGCCTTTCTCTACGTATAAAAAAGAACAACACAGTCCATAGTAGCAGGAAAATAGGCAGCGAAAAAAGTATATAATCCATAATTCATAACCCTTTAAGTTTTAGTCGATATTTCAGTTACGAGACTTAAATATTTTTCCGGTTTTTACTGTACCATCTTAATTTTATTCTGTGCAGAACCAGATCAAAGCTTCTATTACCGTTCACTACCTACAAAGAAAAGTGCCACTGTACCCGGACCGCTATGGGCACCGATTACCGGATCTATATAGTTTATAAGTATATCTTTTACGTTCATACGATTACGTATCTGTGTCGCCACATATTCGGCATCTTCAATACAGTCTCCGTGGCTGATAAAAATATACTGTTCAGTTACATTAATGGCCGTAGCGTCCATGCGGTCTACTAAAGCTTCCAAACTCTTTTTGCGACCACGTACTTTTGAAACAGGTATCAAACGGCCACCGTTATCTACATGTATTACCGGTTTTATGGAAAGCATGGTACCGAAAACAGCTGCTGTAGCCGATAAACGACCGCCTCTTTTTAAAAAGAAAAGATCTTCCACTGTAAACCAGTGGCATAAACGCAAACGGTTTTCCAATTGCCAATTATAAACTTCCTCTATGTTCTTGCCAGCTTCTTTTTGAACAATAGCGTAATACACCAACAAGCCCTGTCCTAAAGAAGCTGCCAGTGAATCTACATGATAGATCTTACGCTCAGGATATTTTTCCTGCAATTCTTCCAAAGTGGCAGCGCATACATGGTAAGAACCGCTAAGACCGGAAGAGAAACCTATATAAAGCAAATCTTGGCCATTTTTTAAAATACTTTCAAATACATCCAAGCAAACTTTGCGGCTAATAAGTGAAGTGGTGATAGCTTCTTTATTACGCATCATAGTATAAAAACGCTTAAGATTAGTCTCTTCACCTTTAGTATAACTATAATATTCTTCACCTTTGACATAAAAAGCCAGTGATAAAATTTCTAAATCATACTTTTCTATTAATTCATCAGTAAGATTAGCGCAAGAATCGGTCACAATTTTAAAACTCATGGTATCTCCTTTTGAAAATTTTAGCTATTAGTTTTAAAGACCCATTGGCTTTCCGAGAGACTAGACCTTTATATTGCGCTGTATTAAGCGACATTTTTCAGCGCGTACTATACTCATAATCTTACGCACGGCCTCATCTATATGCCCGTCTTCGTTGACCACCACATAATCAAAAAGCGGCAGACTTTGCAATTCTTCCTCGGCAGCACTTAAACGACAAACTAAAGCATCGGGACTTTCAGTATGGCGACGGTTTAAACGTGCCACTAAATCATCTATTGAAGGTGGCATTAAAAATATAAAAACAGCATCTGGGATTTTTTCTTTAATAGTACGCGCACCTTGAACATCAACTTTCATTATGACATCACGTCCCTGAGCTAAAGCTTCGCGTACCGGAAAACGTGGTACTCCGTAAAAATTACCATAAACATTGGCCCATTCCAAAAAACCATTTTGTGACAGTAAATCTTGAAATTCAACAATGCTCAAAAAACGATAATCCACACCATCTACTTCACGCAAACGTATTGGACGAGTGGTAGTGGTTACCACTTGTTCTATAGGAAAAGCGCGCTTACGTAGACGACTCAGTACAGCGTCTTTACCAACGCCACTGGGGCCGGAAAGCACTACTACTAAAGGATTTTCTTGGTGTTTATATACCATCCACTATATCCAATTTGGCCTTTGCTTCTTTGACCGCTGTACGACCAGCAATAGTTTCGGGAGAAAGGGCAGCCAAAATCACGTGATTGCTGGTGGTAAAGATAACGGCTTTAGTCTTACGACCAGAGGTCATATCTATCAACGACGAAGCAGCGCGGCTTTCAGAAATTATACGCTTAATGGGAGCAGATGCCGGCGGAGAGATGGCTACTACTTTGTCTATAGATAAGATATTGCCAAAACCAATATGAACAAGTTCGCCAGACATTTTTGTTTCCCTTCTTCACTGTATTGTAACCAACAAATATAAGTGAAATATAAAAAAATTTATTATATCATCTTAACACTAGCTAACCTGGCTTCGCAATACTTTATGCTTTTAAAAAATGAATATAAAAATCGCTTTAGGCTAAAGTTTCTAGATTGTTATTCCTAAGCATAAGTTTGCTTAAATACAATGTAAATGATAAATTATTAAATATTAGTTTTATCTACCGTTACTATATATTTAAGCACTAGGTGGTTTTACTATGCGCCAACTTTCACCCTACACCATTCTTAAAAAAGAACAGCTCACAGCTACCGTTTTTGCATATGATGTGTACGCTCCCAGAATAGCTGCCAAAGCTAAACCTGGTCAGTTTGTCATTATACGCACCGATCCCCAAGGTGAGCGTATGCCATTGACCATTGCCCATGTAGGTAATGATTACATCACCATTGTTTTTATGAGAGTTGGTGTATCCACTGAAAAATTAACCTACCTAGAAAAAGGCACTAACATTTTAGATATGGCCGGTCCTTTAGGTGAGCCTTCAAAGATAAAAAATTTCGGTACTGTGGTATGTGTAGCCGGCGGTTTTGCCGTAGCTCCTATAGTACCCATAGCTAAAGCTCTAAAGGAAGCCGGTAACAGAGTTGTTTCTATACTCGGTGCCCGTAATAAAGATTTATTGTTTTGGCAAGAAGAATTCGGTCAGTATAGTGACGAATTAATAATCATGACTGATGATGGTAGTATGGGCCGTAAAGGCCTAGTTACCGAACCCTTAAAAGAACTC
>WRFJ01000048.1 GCA_009778865.1 Chloroflexota bacterium
ATCTCACGCATACCGGGACCGCCGGTGATGTCATCATTATTCGCTATGAAGGACCCAAAGGCGGTCCCGGTATGCGTGAGATGCTTACTCCTACTTCAATGATTACCGGTATGGGCTTAGGTAAAGAGGTAGCCCTAGTTACTGATGGTCGGTTCAGCGGTGCTACCCGTGGCGCTTCAATAGGCCATGTGTCTCCCGAAGCAGCCTGCGGTGGTCCCATTGCTGCTGTTTTGGAAGGCGATATAATAAGCATAGATATTAATAATTATTGCTTAAACGTAGAGCTAAGCGATAAAGAAATAACTAAAAGACTCAAAAAGCTACCACTTTTTGAACCCAAGATTAAAACAGGTTATCTAAAACGTTATTCTCAAATGGTGCAGAGCGCCTCTACCGGCGCCGTCTTCACCGAATAATAAAAATACAAGGAGGAAAACACTACCATGAAATTAAACGGTGCGCAAATTGTTTACGAGTGTTTACGCCACGAAGGCGTGGATACCGTATTTGGTTACCCCGGCGGAGTGGTCATTCCTCTTTATGACGAATTACCCAATTATCCGGATATCCATCATATTTTAGTGCGTCACGAGCAGGGGGCGGCCCATGCTGCCGACGGTTATGCCAGAGCTACCGGCAAAACCGGCGTAGCTTTTGCCACTAGCGGCCCCGGTGCTACCAACTTGGTAACCGGCATCGCCACAGCTTTTGCCGATTCTATCCCTACTGTATTTTTTACTGGACAGGTAGTACGTAGCGGCATCGGCACTGACTTCTTCCAAGAAGTGGATATTACCGGTATTACCTTACCGGTCACTAAACATAATTATTTAGTGTTAGATGTGCGCGATTTAGCCAAAACTATTAAAGAAGCTTTCTATATAGCATCTAGCGGCCGGCCTGGTCCGGTGCTTATAGATATTCCTAAAGATGTTTTTACCGATGCCTGCGATTTTTCTTATCCTGATAATGTGGATTTACAAGGCTATAAGCCAACCGTTAAAGGTAATCCATACCAGATAAAGAAAGCTGCTGCCTTAATTGCCAAGAGCCAAAAACCAGTTATTGTGGCTGGTAACGGCGTTATCGGCTCCAACTCGGCTGAATTGTTAAAAGAATTAGCGGAGAAAACGCAGATGCCGGTGGTTACTACTTTATTAGGCAAAGGTGCTTTCCCTGAAGATAATGAGTTATCTTTCGGCATGCTGGGCATGCACGGCACTGCCTGGGGCAATAAAGCTGTCTTAGAATCTGATCTGCTGGTGGCTATCGGCATGCGTTTTGATGATAGAGCTACTTCCAAACTGACCGGTTTTGCTCCCAACGCTAAAGTTATTCATATAGATGTTGACCCGGCGGAGATAGGTAAAAACGTCAAAGTTGATGTGCCTATAGTGGGTAATATAAAACAAGTGCTATTAGTTTTAAATGAAGAAACAGCTGAAGCTAAACATGACGAATGGATAAATACTCTTAAAGGCTGGAAAAAACAATATTTTGTCGATTATGACAGCAGCGAAAAACTGTTGCCGCAGTATATTTTGCACAATTTATCTAGGCTTACTGATGGTAATCCGATTATTGTTACCGGTGTGGGCCAGCACCAGATGTGGGCGGCTATGGATATTACTCACAAGTATCCTCGTCATTTTATTTCCTCAGGTGGTTTAGGTACTATGGGCTTTGATACTCCGGCTGCAATGGGCGTTAAAGCTGGCTGCCCCCATAAAGAGGTAATATCAATAACCGGCGACGGCTCTTTGCAAATGACCATTCAGGAATTTGGCACTATTATGCAAGAGCAACTTGGCATCAAAATTTTCTTATTTAACAATAACTATTTAGGTATGGTGCGCCAGTGGCAAGATCTTTTCTACAATCGCCGATATGTGGCTACTCCTTTAGCCAATCCTGATTTTGGCAAAATAGCTGAAGCCTACAATATTCCGTCAATTAAAGTTGAAAAGAAAGCTGATGTTGAGGCAGCCATTATTAAAGCTTTATCGACCAAAGGGCCTTTTTTAATCGATTTCCATGTGGAGCGAGAGGAAAATGTCTTTCCTATGATCCCTCCGGGAGCAGCGCTATGTGATACTTTAATCAATAGAGAGGAGGGCTACTAATATGGCTGCCGTTAAAAAACATATACTGGTGGCACTGGTAGAAAATAAACCGGGTGTGTTAAACCGTATGTCCAGCCTATTTCGCCGCCGCGGTTTCAATATTGAAAGTATAGCTGTGGGTCGCAGCGAGCAGGAACATCTAGCGCGTATGACTATATGTGTTCTGGGTACCGATGAGCAAATAGAGCAACTGCGCAAGCAAATGGATAAAGTAATTGATGTTATCAAAGTGACCGATGTTACCGGTCCACGCTCAATTGTGCGTGAGTTGGCTCTCATTAAGGTGAATTCAACTGCGGCTACCCGTTCGGAAATTATGCAGATAATCAATGTCTTTAGAGCTAAGACTGTTGATGTGGCATCAGATTCATTGACGGTGGAAATTACCGGTGATGATGATAAAATAGAATCGTTATATAATCTTTTACGTCCTTACGGTGTTAAAGAACTCAATATGACAGGCACGATTGCTATTCTACGTGGTTAGACACTCTAAACGTTAAACAATTTACATGGCCAATTTTACACTTCAGAAAAATGACTTATCGTACCGTAATCTAGACGTAAGTGTTACCGTACGGAAATAGCAAAATAATAAAAGGAAGGTGCGTCATGGACAATAAGATTATTATTTTTGACACAACGCTGCGCGATGGTGAACAAGCGGCTGGTACCGCTCTGAACACAAGCGAGAAACTTGAGCTGGCACGTCAACTTGATAACCTTCGCGTGGACGTTATTGAAGCCGGTTTTCCGGCCGCCTCCCCAGGAGATTTTGAAGCTGTTTGCGCTATTGCTTCGCAGACAGAGAACGCTTCTGTTTGTGCTTTGGCTAGAGCTATCGGCCGTGATATAGATACTGCTTGGCAGGCTATTAAGCACGCCAAGAATCCGCGTATACACACTTTTATTTCTTCATCGGATATACACATTAAATATCAACTACAAAAGACTAGAGAAGATGTGCTTAAGATAGTAGAAGAAATGGTGGCTCGTGCTGCTTCATACACTAAAAATGTTGAGTTTTCGCCGATGGATTCCACTAGGTCGGACTGGGAGTATGTTTATCGTATGTTGGAAATAGCCGTTAAATGCGGGGCTACTACCTTAAACATCCCCGACACTTTGGGTTATGCTATTCCCAGCGAATACGGCTGTTTTATAAAAAGCATTCGTCAAAATGTACCTGGAGCCGATAAGGTAAATATTTCAGTGCATTGCCATAATGACTTGGGTATGGCTACAGCTAATGCTTTAGCTGCCGTTGAAAACGGGGCCAATCAAGTAGAATGCACTATTAACGGCATTGGTGAGCGTGCTGGCAATTCATCTTTGGAAGAAGTGGTAATGGCTCTCAAAACACGTAAAGACTATTTTAATAAAGAAACCAATATTGATACTACTCAGCTCTACCGTACCAGTCGTATGGTATGTAAATTAATGGGTTTTAATTTAGCCCCCAATAAACCTGTGGTCGGCAACAACGCTTTTAGACATCAAAGCGGCATTCATCAAGATGGTATTATTAAAGAGCGCTCTACTTATGAGATTATGAATCCGGCCGATATCGGCGCTAACAATACGGCTCTGGTACTGGGTAAGCTATCCGGCCGCCATGCTTTCAAAGAACGGCTTTTAGAAATGGGCTACGAAAATATCGGTGAAGAAGAATTATTGCGGGCTTTTGCAGCTTTTAAAGAATTAGCCGATAAGAAAAAAGATGTTACCGATAAAGATATTGAGTCTTTGCTGGGCGCAGAACCAAAAACCGTCGCAGCTGCCTACACTTTGGAATTTGTGCAAGTGACATGCGGAGATAAGGGTGTGCCTACTGCTACGGTCGGTCTTATTACCCCACAAGGGCAGACTATACGAGCAGCCGCTATGGGCACGGGCCCGGTAGATGCTGTATGCAAATGTATAGACAGCATGCTTAAGACGCCAAGCACTCTTACTGAGTTTTCAGTAAACTCAGTGACCGAAGGTATTGATGCTTTAGGTGAAGTGCTTATAAAAGTAGAAAAAGACGGCAAGACATATATAGGACGTGGTAGCGATACTGATATTATTGTATCATCAGCTAAGGCTTATCTTACTGCCCTAAACCGCCTTATTGATTAGTTGGGTGCTAAATAGTTTTAATAGTTCGTAGCTTCGGCTTTTTATATAAATTACATGTCTGTCTAAATCTTTTACCAATTATAAAAATTGCAATGATACACCTTGTCAAAAATTATTTTTCGCATATAATATAACTATGGCAAATGCTATCGCAAAAACTAAAGACAAAAATAAGCTTATAGTCTATAAATATGACTATGAAATTGACGATGATTTTACGGCTGATATCTTAGCCGTTGATTTAGCAGAGTATATTGATAAAAATACCGCCCAAAAATTTAAAGAATACGATAAGTCATACATTCTGGCTTTAAATGATGCGCAGATTATAGGTTATGCCTGTTTTTCTTTTGCCGGAAATGACGTATTCTTGCATTCAATTGCTGTATCTTATGAATTTAGAAGAAAAGGTATTGGCAAAAACCTTCTTTTTCGCTTATTTGCCTTTTTATCTAAAAAAATTCAAGAGGGTAGCCAAATTAAAAACGTGTACGCTTATGCGTATACCGAAATAGGCGAGGAGCTGTTAAGAGATTTTAATTTTACCAAAACAAAAGACCAGCAGGCTGGCGCGCCGCTTATGCGTTGCCTACTCGATGATTTTAAAGAAGCCAATATGTATTTATTTGTTCCTTTTTTTGTCAACGGGGAACTTGATACGACAGATGTCGTAAAGCTTCGTGAAGATGAAGATAATTCATATTTAGAAGAACTTGAACATATTTCAGGGAGAGAATTCAGCAGTTTGTCAACCGACATAAAGCGTGGTTTTATTGCTAAAGAAAAGTTTATTATTGTTGATGAAGAGGACCAAAGAGTTTTATGCAACGATAAAGAGTGTAAAATCTATCTTACAGCTTACAAAAACTTTTATGTTGCCACTATAGCTTTTATAGATCTGGGTTTTGAGCCGACCATAGTAATTCACCAGGCTGCCGGCAATGCGCTCTATATTAATGCTGACGGAGAAAAACTTGCTTTCAGGGAATATCTAACCAAGCATTTCGGCCTTAAACAATCGTGCGAGATCAGATGCGTAAATATGACCGGTAAAGCACGATGTTTTAGACAGGCTTATGATACTAAATGTTTTACTACGCTTACAGCCAAACCGCAGGAGGCGCATTTAGCGCATATGCTAGCCTGCGATTGCTACGGCATAGGCGGCACAGATGAAACGGTAACCAGTGCGGTGTTTTTTGAAAAGGCCAGATCTAATTTAGAAGAGCATCAGTTCACCCAAATTTATGCCTCAGAAAAGAGCGTGGTTTGTGTTTTAACGGATTCTAGAAAGAACCGTTTACTGCATGAAATACGCATGATTTTTGTCATTGAATTATTATCCCTGCAGATTTGTGCGTTTAGTTCAAATTACGATGAAATTATCAGCGGGCTTGATAAAAGAGAGTTTTCCAGCCAGACTATAGAAAACGTTAACTTCCGCTTTAGCCGTGCCGCTAAGCTTTGGGATATAAACAATTTTCGTTTTCTTCCGGCCAAAAACGTTTTTGCAGCCTTGACTAAAGAATTCGGCATTTTAAATCTTAAAGCAGGGTTTATAGAGAATCTGAATACTTTTGAAAAAATGACAGCTATGGATTCGCAAAAGAAAGTGGAGCAGCATTCTAAAAGCTCAAGAATAATTCTAACTTTTTTCTCGGTGATGGCCGGCATAATCGCTTTGAGTTCGCTGGTCAATTTGTTTTATCAGGCCATTGCTGGTGAATCTGACGAGTCGGCTGTTATATTGACTATATGTGGCATTGCTGTGGCACTTTTGGCATCGGTCAGTATTTTTTGGACAATGCGCAACAAAAAGCGCCTGGCTCAGGAAAAAGAAGCACAGTGTAAATTCAAAAAATGTAAGCATAACACTAAACAATAAAGCCGTTGTATTATGCCAAACTACCAAAACTGTTTTAACAACACAATTTAAATAGATCTGACACTAAAGCTGCAACAATGTTGCATTACATATATTTAAATTGATATTCTTAAAAGAACAATTCTAAATCAGCAGACAAAAGAGGACTATGATGAATATAGCTGAGAAAATATTGGCTGCCCATTGTGGTAAAAAAGAAATAACCGCTGGTGATTTTATTAATGCTAAGGTAGATGTGGTGCTGGCTAACGATATTACTGCACCTATTGCCATTAAAGAGTTTAAAAAGATAGGCTTAAATAGGGTATTTGACCCACAGAAAGTGGTGTTTGTGCCTGATCATTTTGTGCCTAACAAAGATATAAATTCGGCTGAACAGGTAAAAATGTTGCGTGAGTTTGCTTGTGAATATGGTGTTACTTTTTTTGAGACCGGTCGCATGGGCGTAGAGCATGTTATTTTACATGAAAAGGGCATAGTGCTGCCTGGAGATTTAGTGGTGGGGGCCGATTCGCACACCTGTACTTACGGTGCTTTAGGTGCTTTTTCCACTGGTATGGGTTCTACCGATATTGGTATGGCTATGGCTTCCGGTGAGGTATGGATGAAAGTACCTAAGACTATTAAGTTGG
>WRFJ01000049.1 GCA_009778865.1 Chloroflexota bacterium
CTATTGTCATGGCCACTCTTAAAAACAGCGGCAGTGCTGCTTATAAAACAGCAGTGGAGGTTATCCAGCTTTTACGTAGTCCTTTGGACGAAGAAACGTCATATACTAAAAGTTTAGAGTTTCTGCGCTTATGCGATATGTTGATTGTAGACGAAATAAACGCCAAACTTTCGGCATGGGAACAGGAGCGTTTAAGCGAACTTCTAACGTGGCGAGTTCGCCAAGACTTACCTTCAGTATTGTCTGCAGCCTGTCTGCCGTCTGAGTTAAACGAATCTTGGAGCAGTAAAATTAATGACCGCTCTATGTGTCAAATATGTGACCTATGCGAAAGTATAATTAAAGAAAGCGATGGCAACTTTGATACCCGTTTTAATCTGCAAAAAAAGATGACTTTTGCTTCTTTTGATCCATTGCGCAAGACTTTGCCGCAGGAGCAGCAATATAGCCTTAAAGCCGCCTACAATGCCGCTAAAAACTTTGCCGAAAATCCAGAGGGCTGGCTTATTATTACAGGCAGCTATGGTGCAGGCAAAACCCACTTGGCTGCTGCCATCGCCAATACACGTTATGCTTTGGGACAAAAATGTTTATTTACTACTGTGCCAGAGTTGGCCGACAGCTTGCGCCAAGCTTATAATAATACTGACGGTAATGAAACATACGATGAGCTTTTAAATAAGATTAAAACTACTCCCCTGCTAGTACTAGATGACTTCGGTGCTGAAGCATCCACCGCCTGGAGCGTTGAAAAGCTTTATCAGATAGTAAGCTACCGCTATAATGCTCAATTGCCTATGGTGGTTACCGCCCGCAATATTGACGACATAGCTAAAAGAGATGAACGCGTAGCTTCACGCTTTTGCGATTACAGTTGGAGCACTGCTATAGGTATCAACGTACCGGACTATAGACGCACCGGCAGCACACCCACTAAATAAAAAGCAACTTAACTTGGTGCCAAATTGTACGCAAAAAGCGTTGCGGTACACTAATTAAAAAAGATTGTAAAAATCACGTTGCTTAACCTTGAGCTAGATTGTTGCCGCCGGCATTTTTATTATGACGCGGTACAAATTTACGCCGCCCGGGTAAAAAACCGGTAGCATCGTTATTGCTTTTATGCGGTTTGGCAGGCTCTTGCTGTGGTTTATTGATCAACCCTTGTTTATTGTCATGCCCATGTCTTTTGTAATTGCGGTTTTTGCGTTCTTCTATATTATCGGCACCGCGTACATGTTTATCAGTATCTTCAGACGAAGCAACAGTAGCTTCAGGTGTTACCTGACGGTTTTTACTGTCTTTTTGGTAAGGTTTATTGGACAGTTTACCGGAATTTATTGTATTGTTTTTATTGTCTGTATACTTATTTTGTGGATATGCAGGTATCTCATCGTGCAAAATATCTTCATCAGAAACACCGTCTTCTTTATCCGCATCGCTATCGTTTTCTACCAAAAACACACCTTCCATTTTAAGCGCGGCTAAAGGATATTCAATAATAGCTTCAGTTTCAGTCTTAACTGTGACCAGTTCTTCCATAGGTTTACTGCTGACAACTATAGCTTCGCCATTGGGAGTTTGCACAACAGAACCGCGTTTAGGCATGCGACGGTTTTGTGCTTTATATTGCTCGTATTCATAGTCTAAACAACACAATAGGCGCCCGCACACACCACTGATTTTAGTAGAGTTAAGAGGCAGATTTTGCTCTTTGGCCATCTTGATGGATACCGGATTAAAATCACTTAAAAACCCCTCACAGCACAATTGGCGGCCACAGCGGCCGTAACCACCAATAAGCTTGGCTTCATCACGCGGGCCTATCTGTCTAAGTTCTACCAAAGTACGCAAAGTGCGGTTGAGTTCTTTAACTAACTCTCTGAAGTCAACGCGCCCTTCGGCGCCGAAATAAATAGTTAAACGCGAAAGATCTAAATTATATTCGGCAGCAATAAGATTCATGGGCAAGTTTAGACGTTTAACAATCGATGCCGTCTCAAAAAGAGCTTTGTCCTCTTTTTCTTTTAGGCCTTCGGAAGCTTTAATGTCCTCAAAATTAGCTAAGCGTATAATGGTTTTAAGCGGCTTGACCACTTCTTCATCGGTCACCTCTTTGGGATTTTGCGCCACAATAGCCAGAACCGACCCGCGAGCAGTATCTACTACCACATTATCGCCAATGGATAATTCCAAACCGTTGGGATTAAAATAATATACGCGCCCGGCTCTTTTATAGCGCACTCCAACAACATTAATCATAATCTTTTAATTTAAACCTTTCTTTCATAAGGAAAGCATCATCGCTTCCAAGGTTAAAAGCGAAGCTACATTTTGTTTTAATAATTTTTTGCTGTACGTTATGCTTTGTAAAAAAGCATTTATTCTCATACTGTTAAGACGCATGGCAGCCTCTTTTATATTGGCAATCAATTGACGATTATGCACCAAAACATCCTGTCCCAAGCTTACCGCCAGCATATCACGGTATATCTTTTGCCAGATATCCAACAAGCGGTAAAGACTTTGGCGATCTTTAGTAAACATTTTGTTTAACTCACCGGCCAAGGCTAAGCGCTTAGTTAAAGGATAGGTTGTCATATCCAAAGCTTTTTGGGCAAAATCCTGTCTTTCCTGTACCATATCATCATTTTGTAACGCTAAAACCGCCCAGCCTGTTTTGCCGCCAGCCATAGAGGAAAGTATTTGTGCTGTCTTGGCATCTGCTCCTAAAGAAACCAAATGCTTTGTGATATCATCTTCCAAAGCCTCTTTAATTTCCACTTTACTTAGACGTGAAGATATAGTTGGTAACAGTATGTCGGCATTTTCGGCCAGTAATATAAAATAAACATAGCTTTGATGCTCTTCCAAAGTCTTTAGCAGACGATTGGCAGCCGGCAAAGACATATATTCGGCCCCGTCTATTATAAAAACTTTAGCCCTACCTTCATACGGAGCTACGACAGCACTTTCTATAATATCTTTAACCTGCTCGGTGGAAATGCCAGTTTTAGCTACTTCCTCGCCACCTTTTTCTGCCGTCTCTATACCGGCTGTTTTCACATCGGCAAAAACACCTTTAAGTATGCGGCGGCAATAAGAACATTGTCCGCAGGGAGTATTTTCCTCCGGGCAATTAAGCATAGCCGCCAAATATAGAGCTAAAGTATGTTTACCTATATGACAAGGACCGTGTAATAAAAAAGCACTATGGCCATCAGCTACGGCTTTACGCAAAAACATAGCCGGTTTTTGCTGACCCACCGGAACAGCCAGGCTGCTTTTAATCTCTAGATTTCGCATTTTAATAAATCTTCTATGGTCTCACGCCGACGCACCAATTTAGCATGCCCGTCTTTAACAAAAACAATGGCCGGACGGGCCATACCGTTGTAATTGGAGGCCATCGGTACACTGTAGGCACCGCTAGCCGGTACGGCAATAATATCGCCGCGCTTTAAAAGCGGCATTTTTATATTATGGATTAATATATCACTTGATTCGCAGAAACGTCCGGCTATAGATACTTCCCGGCTGGGTACGGCCAGCATGTTATTGGCTACTGCCGCTAAGTATTTGGCTTCATACATAGCCGGGCGTATATTGTCACCCATGCCGCCGTCTACGGCTATGTACAGGCTGCCGTTTTGACGCTCTTTAATGTTACCTACAGTATATAAAGCCACACCGGCCCGCCCTACAAGCGAGCGTCCGGGTTCTATGGTAATAGCTGGTATATTTATATGTAAAAGCTGGCATTGCTTTTTAATCTCATCGCACACAGCTGTTACATACTCTTTGTAGTTTGGCAGTTTATCTTGTTCGTTATAGGCAATAGCATAACCGCCACCTAGGTTAAAACGGCGTAAATTTACACCCCATTCGTGAACAGCTTTAGCACATATCGGCATGACGTTTTGTACAGTCTGCACAAAAGGTTCTGTCTCCATAATCTGTGAGCCGATATGACAATGAAAACCGTGTAAATCTATATAGGGCATAGCCAAGGCTTGACAGCAAGCCTGTTCGGCCATATGTAAAGCAAAACCAAATTTAGAATCAGCCTGACCGGTGATAATAAAACGATGGGTATGAGGGTCAACATTGGGTGTTAAGCGTAAAAGTACTGAAGCTTTTTTATTTAAAGCAGCGGCTACGTCATTGATATTTTGCAAATCATCAAAACCATCGGCCACAATATAGCCGACGCCGGCCAAAAGAGCATCTGTTAGTTCGTCTATGGTCTTGTTATTGCCGTGCAGATACATACGCTTAGGATTAAAACCGCCGGCTACAGCCATAGCCAGTTCGCCTTGTGAAATAATATCCAAAGAAAGACCTTCTTCTTCCAAAAGAGTGGCTAAAGCTTTGCACATAAAGGCTTTACCGGCAAAAGCCACCGCAACATCGGGCAATTCTTTGGCAAACAAGTTTTGATATTCCTGACACATATAGCGCAGAGTATTTTCATCATAAACATAGAGAGGCGTACCGTATTGGGCGACTAAAGAGGTTATATCCACGTCGCCTATAGATAAGCAGCCGTCGTCGCCAACCTTGGCAGTTATAGGAAAAATAGACAGAATTTTTGTATTCATAATGTTTAAATTATAGCAAGGGATGCTTTATACTTCAATTAAAGAGTTTAAATAAAGCTGAAAATAAAACTTGATTTTATAACCATATAAGTTTTAAGATAATACAGTACCATATTAAAACTATTGTGCAGGTTTACTTATTTTCCGTACAGTAGTAAAATTATCAACAGTATATTAATACCCTGCCGCAATCTAACAAGTACTTGGTTAAGGAGCAGATCTTAATGAAAAAAGTGGTGTTTTTTGATCTCAATAAGACGTTAATAGACAATAACCCCTCGCGCGAAGAGATGGAATATAATATCTTAAATAAAGAAAAAGGCTACCAGATTTCTATGGACACCATCAACAAAGCTTATGCGGTAGCCGATGAGTATTTTTATAATGAATGTGCCCGTCTACCTTTAATAGAACGCAGCCCTCAGGAAAAGTTGGCAGTGTATTATATGCATCAGGTAAAAGTATTAGAGTATTGCGGCGTGGTAGCTGATGACACTTTGGTTAAATACATTATGAAACGCTATAGTATAGATTGTAAAACTATGAAAGTTTTTGATGATGCTATGGAGACTTTAAATATTTTACACCAAAAAGGCCTTAAGACCGGCTTAATTTCCAATTCCGATTCCGACATTTCTTGTTTGCTTGACGAATTAGGGCTAAGCCAGAAGTTAGATTATGTTATAACTTCAGCCGAATGCGGAGCCACCAAGCCCAAAGCCGCTATCTTTAATATAGCTTTACAAAAAGCCAGCATTACCGCAGCTGAAGCCCTATATATAGGTGACCAAGTAGATATAGACGTAGCCGGAGCCCAAAACGCCGGCATAGATTATCTTTTGATAGACCGCCTAGATCATCACCACCATATTAAAGAACGTCGCATACAGGATATGCGCCAAGTTTGGCAATACATATAATTTATGAATACGGTATATACAAAAGGGGTAACATCTCTTGTTAAAGATACTTAGACATCTGCCAAGAAATCTTTGGTGGGCTGTTGTTTTATGTTTGGTGCTTGTCGTAGCCCAAGTATGGTTGGACTTAAAGATACCCGGCTACATGTCAGAAATTACAACCATCGTCATGACTGCCGGCTCTACTACAAGCCAAGTGCTAGCCATAGGCGGCCAAATGCTTTTGTGCGCTTTAGGCAGCCTTGCCTCTTCAATTACCGTAGGTTATTTTGCCGCTAGAATAGCTGCTTCTTTTGCTCATCGTTTACGTGAGTTACAATTTAAACAGGTGATGTCTTTTTCCTCAGAACAACTGGGTAAATTTTCCACTGCTTCACTTATCACCCGCTCTACCAACGACGTAACTCATGTGCAAATGGTAATTTCTATGGGTCTGCAGATAATTATTAAAGCACCCATTATGGCAGTATGGGCTATTTTAAAAATTGCCAGCAAAAGCTGGGAATGGACCGGGATTACTGCTTTAGCGGTATTGGTTTTAATAGCCATCATCACTGTAATTATCATCTTTGTAGTACCTAAATTTAAGCAGATTCAGCTTTTGACCGATAAATTAAACAGTGTTGCCCGTGAAAACTTGACCGGCCTGCGGGTAGTGCACGCTTATAACGCTGAAGAATATCAGCAGCAAAAATTTGCCAAAGTCAATGAAGAATTAACCTCTACCAACCTTTTTGTTAATCGCATGAGCGCTATATTACAACCAGGTATGAGTTTGATAAGCAACGGCTTGGTGTTGGCAGTATACTGGGTGGGTGCTGTGTTAATAGCCAACACCGTAGCCACAGGTCGTTTAGAACTCTTCAGCGATATGGTAGTTTTTTCTTCCTATGCCATGCAGGTGGTAATGAGCTTTATGATGATGACTATGATTTTCATAATGGTTCCGCGTGCCCAAGTATCGGCTAACCGTATTAATGAAGTATTAGATACCCAACCTAACATTTTCGACGGACCGGCCGAAGAGGGCTTGCCCGGACTTAAAGGCTTAGTAGAGTTTAAAAACGTAAGCTTTAAATATCCCGAAGCAGCAGAATACGTTATCCAAGATATTAGCTTTACCGTTAATTCCGGCGAAACAGTAGCTTTCATAGGTTCCACCGGCAGCGGTAAATCCACTCTAATTA
>WRFJ01000050.1 GCA_009778865.1 Chloroflexota bacterium
AGATTAATCTTGATAAGTGTCCTAATAACATTACCCAATGGTACCTTAACTCTTCCTTATCTGTTGCCTGGGACTTTGAGAATGATAAGGTTAATGAGGATGTTACTCTTTACTGCGGGTAATAATATTCCTTAATTCAAAGAGGGCATGACTTGTAGGAATAAACTGGACTTAGTTTAGTACCGTATTCGGCATATTATAAAAGTGGCTATCGAGATATCTCAATAGCCACTTTTTAAATTAAATCGTAAAAATAAACCTTAACGTTTGGTGTATTGAGGAGCCTTGCGAGCTCTCTTCAGGCCTGGTTTCTTTCTTTCTTTAGCTCTAGCGTCTCTAGTGAGCAAACCAGCTTGTTTTAAGGCCAAATGATAAGCATTAGTATCAATTTCGTCTAAGGCCCTAGCTATGCCATGACAAATAGCACCTGCTTGGCCAGTAATACCGCCACCCATAACTTTTATAGTAGCAGTATATTTACCTAAAGTGGCAGTGGCATGAAAAGGTTTTAAAATAGTACGGATATGCTCATCGCGATTAAAGCGCTCTGTATAAGAGACGCCGTCAATTAAAATAGAACCATCGCCAGCCATTAAGCGAACCTGAGCCACGGCTTCTTTTCTTCTACCGGTTGCTGCAAAATAAGTGTTTTTAGTAGCCAATTTTCTCTCCCCTTTGTTCCTTAAACGTTAGTCTGTGCAGTGTGAGGATGCTCAGCACCAGCATAAACTTTTAATTTTTTAAACATAGCATTACCGAGTTTAGTGGAAGGCAACATGCCTTTAACAGCATTTTGCACAGCAAATACCGGATCTTTTTCCAACATCTGCGCCAAAGTAGTGGTTTTTAAGCCGCCAGGATAATTGGAGTGACGATAATAAACTTTTTCTTCCATTTTTTTGCCGGTGACTATAAACTTGGCAGCATTGATGATTACCACATAATCGCCGGTATCTAAGTTGTTGGTAAAAGTAGTTTTATTTTTACCCATCAACAAAGTAGCAGCTTCGGTAGCCACTTTGCCCAGTATTTGACCATCGGCATCTATAACATGCCAAGATCTTTTAATGTCTTTTGCCTTTACACTGTAAGTATTCATATTTCTCCACAATTAAATGTCGTGTTCAGGTTGATAGTTGGTACTTTTTAATAGCAAGCCGTGCGGCGGCAAGCAAGTAAAAGAACCGCGAATTTTATTGTCTATTATTTTGCTAAATTGGTCAAGGGTAAGTTCACCCAAGCCCACACTCACTAAAGCACCTGCCATATTGCGTACTTGATGAGTCAGAAAAGAATTGGCTTCAAAAATCATTGTGATTTTTTGACCTTCTTGGTTGACTTCAGCACGCATCATGATCCGCACTGTGCTTTTTTCTTCTTTGATATTGCCACTTGTAAAAGAGATAAAATCATGCTCTCCTACAAGCAACGATGCCGCCTGCTGCATAAGCTTAATATTCAGCGGACAAACTACCCAATAAGCCTGCTTACGCTCCAGCACCGGACGCACCGAAGAATTTATTATATTGTAAACATAAGTGCGAGAGATAGCATCATAACGAGCCGAAAAACCTTTAGCTACCTCTTTGGCACTTTTTACCGCAATATCGGACGGTAAATAAAAATTTAAAGCCCGTACTAATGTATTTTCCGTAAACTCTTTATCGATAGTAAAGGTAAAAATCTGTTTTTCGGCACTTACCCCGCTATCGGTGCGACCGGCCCCATTAACTCTTACATGCCGACCAGCTAGAGCTTCTAAAGCTTGCTCCAGTTGCCACTGCACTGTTCGTTGCCCAGATTGCAATTGGCTTCCGCAAAAATCCTGTCCATCATAAGTGACGGATATGGCATAATGCTTTAGGCCATCCATATTTTTCAAGCTTAGATTTCTTTAATAATTTTTTTGGCAATACGCTTTTTAGGAACGACTTCCTCGGTTTGAGTTTCTGTTTTTTTAGCAGAAACCTTTTTAACAGTATTTTCTTTTATGGCTTTATCCTTGACAGCAGCCTTTCTAGCAGCTGCTTTCTTATCGGCAGCTTTTTTATCAGCAGCTTTTTTGGCCTCGGCTTTAACCTTGGTAGATTTAGCGTCATCGTTAGGTTGAATTACTTGGGTGCCTTCGCTGTCTACCATCTCAATAATAACCATTTCGGCACCGTCTCCCAAACGAGTACCTAACTTGTAGATACGAGTATAACCACCGTTTCTGGTGGCATAGCGAGTGGCGTACACACCCATCACCTTTTCCACTGCGCGCTCATCGTAAAGAAAAGCGGCGGCGCGGCGACGGGAAGCTAAAGTGCCTTTTTTACCCAAAGTAACCATTCTCTCAGCGAAAATGCGAATCTGCTTAGCTTTAGCTTCAGTAGTAGTGATTCTCTCATAACCTAAAAGATCAGTTACTAAATTACGATAAAGTGCTTTGCGGTGACCGCTATCGCGATTTAACTTAGTTCCGGCAATCATATGTCTCATTTTATTTTCACCTAATTGTTCTTAAAATCTACTCTAACGACATCGGAATGCCTAAGGTAGACAGCTTTTCTTCTAGTTCAGTTAAAGATTTGCGACCAAAGTTACGCAAAGATAAAAGATCTTTAACACCTTTATTAATGACCTCACCTACAGTAGAAATGCCGGCATGACGCAAGCAATTCATAGTGCGCACCGAAAGATCAAGTTGCTCTACTGGCATATTAAACTTTTCATCGCTCAAATTACCCATGGCAGCACCAATTTCACCACCGATGTTAATGGTCACCGAACCACCGATAAACATACTAAAGCCGGATACCAACTTGGCGGCAGCACGATAGACAGCAGTTTCCGGACCTACCGTACCATCGGTCCATACTTCCAGCACCAGTTTCTCCAAAGAAGTTTCGCGGCCCATGTGTACTGGTTCAGTTTTATAATTTACTCTGCGGATAGGGGTAAAAATAGCATCTACCGGAATAGTACCGACAGGCACGTCCGCAGAACTTTGAGCTACCATAAAGCCCTCACCAGCATTAACTGTAAAAGTTACTCTTAGACTGGCATCGGCAGAAGTTAAGGTGGCCAAATACAAGTCAGGGTTTATTATTTTATAATCATTGGAAGGAGCAATATCAGCAGCGGTTATTACACGCTCGCCGCTTACATTCAAAGTAAGTTCTCCTACCGATACATCAGACAAAGCCATCAAACGAATGCCTTTGACATTTAGCATAAACTCAGTAGCGTCTTCTTTAGCATTAGGAATAGACGAAAACTCATGTTGGATACCGTTAATGAACATCTGAGTAATCGCCACACCGCTCATATTACCAAGAAGAACGCGACGTAAGGCATTGCCAACGGTAGTACCGAAACCGTTTTCCAAGGGCTCGCAGATGAAACGACCATATTTGTCATCGCATTCTACACACTCAACCTTTGGCATATTAGACAAAGTAAACCTCCTTACGCAAATACTTGTTTAGTGCTACCTTCTGCTGCTCTAATTAGAGACTAGCGAGAGTAGTACTCAACAACAGCAGAAGCATTCAATTTAGCATCAATGGCATCGGCAGCCGGCAAGGAAAGAATCCTAGCTTCCAACTTGCTGCGATCCAAACCAATCCACGGTGCTACAGCTTTGCTTTCAATAGTGACTTTTAAATTTTTAAAGTAAGTGGATTTCATGCTTTCCGGACGCACGCCGATAATCTCGCCGACATTAACGAAATAGGAAGCAATATCCAATTTACGACCATTAACAGTAATATGGCCGTGATTTACCAATTGACGGGCTTGAGAACGGGACTCGGCAAAGCCCATGCGATAGATAACATTATCCAATCTTCTTTCCAAAAGTATCATCAGATTGTCACCGGTAATACCGCCTAAAGCAGCAGCTAATTTAAAGGTTTTGACAAACTGGCGCTCCAGTAAACCGTAACTCTGCTTTACTTTCTGTTTATCTCTAATCTGTTGACCGCGATCGGAAAGACGACGGACACGACCCAATTGCGGGCCGGGAGCCTTAGGTCTTTTTTCAAAGGCACATTTGGTAATACAACGTGTGCCCTTAAGCATAAGCTTTTCGCCGTTACGACGGCATAGACGGCATACAGCCGCAGTATAT
The DNA here is from genome assembly GCA_009778865.1 of Chloroflexota bacterium. GTDB lineage: Bacteria > Chloroflexota > Dehalococcoidia > Dehalococcoidales > WRFJ01 > WRFJ01. Next base: position 4,115 of record WRFJ01000050.1, read on the forward strand.
CTAGCCATATATTATATATACCTCTATACTCTTCTTCTCTTCTTGGGACGGCAACCGTTATGCGGAATGGGGGTAATATCACGGATGCTCTTGATGTCTAAACCGGAAGCTTGCAGTGAGCGAACTGCTGCTTCACGACCGCTGCCGGGGCCTTTTACATACACTTCCACCAATTTCAGACCCTGTTCGGCACCTCTTCGTACAGCTTCTCTGGCTGCTAGTTGAGCAGCATAAGGAGTACCTTTACGGCTACCCTTAAAGCCCACTGTGCCACCGGAAGCCCAGGAAATAGTGTCTCCTTTGGGATCGGTTAAGGTGATAATTGTGTTGTTAAAGGTAGCATGAACGTAAGCTCTACCGGAAGGTATAACCTTCTTTTCACGCCTTTTCGTTTTGCTTCGCTTTTTTAGCGCCATTATCTATTTACCCTCCTAACGGTAATACAAAAGCGTTTTGCTTATTTGCGACTACTTTTTAGTGGCCTTGCCGCGACCGGCCACAGTCTTTTTGACACCCTTGCGGGTGCGGGCATTGGTCTTGGTTCTTTGGCCATGCACCGGCAAGCCTCTTTTATGGCGCAAGCCACGGTAAGAACCAATATCAATAAGACGTTTAATGTCTAATTGTACTTGTTTGCGTAAACCACCTTCGACCACATATTGTTTATCAATGAGATCACGGATAGCGTTTAACTCGTCATCAGAGAGCTCAAAAACTCTCTTCATGGGATTAACATTTACTCTTTGCAAAATCTCCATGGCGTTAGTGGGACCAATACCATAGATATATCTCAAAGAGATTCTCACTTGCTTGTTTTCAGGAATATCTACACCGGATACACGAGCCATACTGGCATTTCCTCCTTAACTTACCCTTGTCTCTGCTTGTGTTTAGCTATAGGGCAGATGTTGCGTACAACACCTTCACGTCTGATAATTTTGCATTTGGGGCATCTCTTTTTTACAGAGGCACTTACTTTCATCTGTCTTTTCCTTATGTCCTAAGACTTTTATTTCATTTAAGACTTGAAACGATAGGTAACACGGCCGCGTGTTAAGTCATACGGCGAAAGCTCTACTAAAACTCTGTCGCCGGGTAATATGCGAATATAATGCACGCGCATCTTACCGGAAATATGGGCCAACACTTTATGTCCGTTGGCTAATTCCACTTCAAAAGTAGCATTAGGCAAAGCTTCCAGTACTGTTCCTTCAACTTCTATGGCTTCCTTTTTTGCCAAGTTTTTCGTCTTACCTTTCTTTTTAAATTTTAGTGAGTATTTCTACCCCTGTGGTCGTAACGGCCACCGTATGTTCAGCATGAGCTGCCAAAGAGCGGTCTTCGGTGACCACTGTCCAGGCATCACGCAGAGTTTTAGTCCCATAAGAGCCAGCACTGAGCATGGGCTCAATGGCAATAACTGTACCCGATCGCAATACTGGTCCGAAGCCAGCCTTGCCGAAATTGGGCACAGATGGCTCTTCATGCATCTGCCTGCCTATGCCGTGACCAGTATATTCACGTATAACACCCCAACCACGGCTCTCAGCATATTGCTGCACTGCCGCTCCGATATCACCCACATGACCATCAGGTACTATAGCGGCAATACCGGCTTGCAAAGCACCTTCTGTATCGGTAATAAGCTTTAAGGCCGATAAAGACGCCTGTCCTACTGCTACGGTAACAGCACCATCTCCCTGATAACCCTCGCGTATTACCCCAAAGTCCAAAGAAATAATATCTCCTTCTTTGAGAATACGTTTGGCCGAAGGTATACCGTGTACTATTTCACAATTCACAGAGGTACAAAGAGAAGCTGGAAAACCTCTGTAGCCCTTAAAAGAAGCTATAATACCTCTTTTAGCCACCTCGCGCTCGGCAATATCATTTAAAAAAGCGGTGGATATACCCGGTTTTACAGCTTCTTTCAAGACCTGTAAAATCTCAGCCACATCTCTGCCGGCTTTACGCATCAGAGCAATTTCTCTGTTTGATTTTAAAATAATAGCCATTATTTAAGCGCGTTTACTATTTTTTTGGTAATTTTATCAACATCTCCGCTGCCATCAACTTTAATCAGCTTACCTTGCTGGTGGTAATAGTCAATAACTGGAGCAGTCTGTTTAAAATACACCTCAAGACGGTGCTTTATCGTCTGGGCAGTATCATCTTCCCGCTGATATAATTCTCCGCCGCAGCGCAGGCATTTTTTATCGCCGACGCTATGAGCAGCCTGACAAAGACGGCAAACACGCCGCGATGACAGACGATTCACCAATTCTTCTTCTCTGACATCTATACAGACGGCTTTAGATATAGCTTCGTTACGCTTGGCTAAAGCTTCATCAAGCTCGGTAGCCTGATGTAAATTGCGCGGAAAGCCGTCTAATATAACGCCTTTGGTAACATCGTTACGGTACATACGTTCTAGCACCATATCAATAGTCACCTCATCGGGCACCAACTCCCCCTTGGCCATATAAGATTGCACAAGCTGACCCAAAGACGTTTTTTCTTCAATATTCTGACGAAAAATGTCGCCCG
>WRFJ01000051.1 GCA_009778865.1 Chloroflexota bacterium
GGAAACTGCATATTATCCACTTAATCCACCTTTTCAAAATTGAGATTATAAAATTTTTGGAGCATCAATATATGCTCAGTATAGCCTAGTTTTGTGTTGTACTTCAAGACTTTTGCATTGTTTAACAACAACACTACATAAACTTCTGTTGTATATAATCTAAATTTCTGTTAATAAATTTTTGTGCGTTGCCATAAAACAACTTTTCCTGAAAATTTTTATCTAAATATTCAGTCTCTTTTTTGTAACGTTCAAGTTTTAGCAGTGGAAAGTCGCTTCCGAATAAAATTTTATCTTGTCCCAAAATACGGGCGCATATTTCATATATATCGTTACCGTAAAGATAAGGCTGGGCAGCGCAATCTACCACGACATTTTTAAAAGTTTCCTTAACTTCGGGCATTAAAGCATAAAATGGCAAGCCGCCGCCAAAATGAGACAACAACACTTTAAGATCTGGGAAATTAAGTAAAAAAGTGTAGATGTCTTGTGGCAATACTTGGCCTTTGCCATCATAGACGTGGCCTACTGGTTCTGAACAGTGCAGGCTTAAAAACATATTGTTTTTCCACATAAAACGCATAAACGGATAAAGAAGGGCTTTATCTTTAAGATTAAAGCCTTGCTTATCAGGGCGCAATTCACCGATGCCACTTAAACCGGCATTACAACAAAATTCTAATTCTTTTTGAGCACCACTTTGATCTACCGGATTAAAAATGCCTAATGCCAATAAACGATGACCATACCTAGCTTGCACCTCAGCCATGTATTCATTGTGTATATGACATAAACGGTTGGTGCCCCAGCTGATAGCTTGAGCTACAGCCTGCTCAATACCGGCTTGGTCCATATACTCTATAAGCTGTTCAGCGGTCACCATAGACGCCTTTTTATTACAGTAAAGTTCGGCAAAAATGGCATCCAGCGAAGCGTATTCGCTGCGCTTTTCTATGAACTCTCTAGGAAAAATATGTGTATGAACATCTATGAGCATACACATATTATATCGTAAAACCAAGAAAGGTGTAATCCCTTTCTTTAAGCATTGTATTTAGTCTCTAAGTTTCTTTAATTACTTTAATTATCTCTTTAAGGCTGGGTGTCTTACCATACATAAGTAAGAAAGTACGGAACATCTTATGAGCCAGCCATGCTGCCAAAATTATGGAAGCTATCAAAACAGCTATGCCGATTAGTAGTTGCCAAGCGGGCAAGCTGCCGATAGCCTCGCGCATTATAATGGTGGAAGGGGCGGTCAGCGGGAAATAAGTTAAAATCTGTGCCAGTGTACCGTTAGAGTCACCGATAATAAAACCGCTAAACCACAATGGCACCATAGACGGTATTATAAAATACATTGAGTATTGCTGACTTTCTTTACTGCTGGCTCCTATTATGGAGAAGCCACCTAATAAGAAAGCAAAAAGTGAGTAGCCTAAAATAAAGATTATTAAAGTGATGACTATAAATGATGGGCTAATGGATATGCCGCTTAAAATATTATCCAATATACCTTTGCCCAGTGTTTGGAAAACAATGACGGCACCTGCCAACCAAATAAGCACTTGCGTTAAACCTAAAAACCCCAAGCCCAACACTTTGCCGTACAAAAGTTCTTTAGATGACACCGAAGAAAGTAAGACTTCCATAATACGATTTTCTTTTTCTTCGGAGAGACTTTGTATTAAATAGCCACTGGCAGTAAAGAGACATATTACCAGTAACATGACCATAACAATAGCTGCTATGTATTTGCCGGCGCCTTGAAAAGTGTCCATGGAATTGCCGTTAATATCCAACAGGATCTTATTGGCATCAAAAGCGTAAGACAACCTATCTATAGTAGCTTGATCTACAGCGCTACCTACTAGATTATCGGTTATAAAAGATTGCATAGTCATTACCAAAGAAGTAGTATTGACTAGTAGATCAGCATTCATAGTGTAGTAAACAATCTGCCCGCCGTTAATATAATCAGCGGGGAAAACGATGTAAATCTGCACATCGTTGTTTAATAAAGCTCTTTTGGCTTGTTCTTCGTCATCATATTTTGAAAAGTTACCTGCAAATATAGTACCAGTCTCTTGTTCGTAGTAGCCGTAAGCGCCGCCATGAGCAATAAGGCTGCTTTGGTCCACATAACCTATATTTTGATTCAATTGACCGTTGTTGTTATCATTAAACACAAAATTCATCAACAACGCTACCACTAAAGCTATGATAAGCACAATAGAAGTTGATATGATAAAGCCTAGGCTTTTTATGACTTTAGTAAATTCATGTTTGGCGATTTTGAAAATATTATTCATGCCTATCCCCTTGTCTTTCTGCCAGCTACTTTTATAAATATTTCCTGCAAGCTAGGTTTACTTTCGGCAAAGTACTTGACTACACCCTCACGCGCTATTAATTGATCCAATATATTTTGGGAAGTGTATCCTTCGGCCAATAATAATCGTACCCTGTTTTCCCCTTCTTCTTTGCTTTCTCTAACGCCTTGCAGATTTTGCAGCGAGCCGGTAAATTGCACTGATACTGCCGGTATAGCGTATTTATCTTTAATGTCTGTCAGTTCATCATAAAGCACTATTTCACCATTGTTGATCATCAATACGCGGTTGGCTATTTCTTCGACGTTAGCCATTTGATGAGTGGCCAGCATGACGGCCTTACCGTTATTGCGTAAATCAAAAATTATTTCTTTGAGAAGTTCGGCATTTACTGGGTCCAGTCCGGTAAAAGGCTCGTCTAAAATGATAAGATCGGGATTATGGATGATAGTTACCACAAACTGGATAAATTGGCCCATACCGCGCGATAGCTCTTCTATTTTTTTGTATCTATGTTCAAAAAGCCCCATTCTTTTCAATATAGGCTCGGCGCGTCTTTCGGCTTCGCCGGGAGATAAGCCTTTAAGCAAAGCTAGATATTTAATGGTATCCAGCATCGGTAGTTTTTTATAGAGGCCGCGTTCTTCTGGCAGATAACCAATATGCTTTTTAGCATTCTCATTCATTTGAGCGCCTAATATAGTTACGCTGCCACTATCAGGCTTAATAATATCCATGATCATACGAATGGTGGTCGTTTTGCCGGCGCCGTTAGGACCAATAATAGCAAAAATCTCGCCAGCATATACATCAAAAGATATATCTTTGACAACAGTTTTTTGGCCGTAGACTTTACGTACCTTATCTATTCGTAGAATAGTATTTTTATAGTGCATGTTTTTAACCATTCCTTTCCGGCAGTTCACAAAACCTTTACTGTTTTTGCAAAGTTTCCTATAGAATAATAGAATGTAGTTTAAAAGACAGTAATTTATAAAATTAGACTATCATAAAAAGGTCATCAAAAAATGAAAGAAATAACTGCCACAATAATTTCGCAAAGCGGCACCTGTTACTGTAACCATGAAATCGGCGATAAGTTTGTTATCGGCGAGCGTACACCGGATGGCATGTGTGCTTGGGCTTATTATACCATTTTTCCTTACGCACAAACCCTTAAGTTTGGCGGCGCTTTTCCTTGGGAAAAAGACAGCACCAAAGCTGTGTTGGTTTGTCCAGATGCGCAAAATCCGGTGGTTTTTGAGCTTACAGCTGGCGCTACAGAACAATATTAAACGGTTTTTTAAGTATTGTTTGATACTTTGGTCTTGTAACTATTACTTTTGTAGAAAATTTTAAACAAAATGCAACTAAATGTTTTATCTAAAGGGCTGTTTTTATAGCTAAAATGACATGCGAGAGCACTACGGGGTATTGACAGATTTTTTTGTAAACGTTAGCATGATATGAAGATTTTTATTATGCAAGGGTAAATGTATGAAAATTGCCGAAGAGGCCATTGCAGTAGAAAGTTTAGAACGTCAAAACGAATATGGGCCGGATGATCTTTTTATCTGTTGTGCCAGCTTTGAGGATCGTTGTTTAAGTTCTTCAGCTCGTATGGGTAGCAACTATCGTGTGCGTTTCTCAATTATTTTTGTCATAGACGAACCTAATCATCAAAAACTAGTAGACAATAATCTATATAAAATGCAAGCTTTGTTGGCCAAGAAAACCAGCGAGGGTATTTTTGTTATACGTTGTCAGCGTGCCGATCCTATTGATGGTTTAACGCAACTCAAAAATATTTGGAAGCGTATCACCCCCAAAGACAGCGAGGAGCCTTATATGACTTTGGATATTAGTGGTTTTACCAAAGTGTATATGTTGGGTCTGTTGCACTTTTTGGTGACTGAGATGAATATGGGTTTGCCACGTATGTTGCACACTACCCAAAGCTATGCTCCCTCTCGTTTGACGCAGGGTGTTGAACAAATTACCACCATACCTAACTTCTTTGGCTCCATGTCTATGGAAAAAGAGACTTTATTAGTACTTTTCTTAGGTTTTGAACCAGAACGTGCTACCTCGGTATGGAAAAATTTAAATCCTCAACGCACACTATGCTTGATAACCAGCCCGCGAGATGGTAATGAGGAGTATTTACGCTATGCCGAGAAAAACAACGCCCAATTACTCTCACAGCCAGCCGTAGAGGTGCATCAGGTGGCTGCCGATAACCCATTTGCTGTACGTAATGTGCTGGAAGAACTTTATGAGGGAACCAAAGGCATGTATAATCTGGTTATTGGTCCCTTTGGTACCAAGCCGCAGGCAGTGGGTGTTTTTCTTTATTGGCTGGAGCATCCTAAAACTCAAGTAGTCTATTCTTTCCCAATTGAATATACGAAATCCTACCTTAAGCGTCGCGCCGGTAAAACCTATCTTTTACCTCTCTCGCCCAGTGCAAAAGGTGGTTTTTAATTATCTTTTTATAAAAAAGAGACTTTTTTTATAAAATAGCTTTAAATTCACTTGACAATGATTGTGATTGTGGTTTATCTTTAATACAAGCACTACAAACTAAATGAAGGAGGCTTTACAAATGGAAGGTTATTGCATGAAATGCCGCTGCAAAAAGGAAATGAAAGGCGCAAAAGCTATTACCATGAAAAATGGCCGCCCCGCCACTCAAGGTTCCTGTCCGACTTGCGGTACCAAGATGTTTAAAATTGGCAAAAGTGCCTAGTTTTGAACTAGTATTGTAAACCTTAATCGCCCCAAAGTACTTTGGGGCGATTTTTTGTAGACTACAAACGGTAAACGTACATAGGGCTTGAAAAAACACTTAAAAATCATGTATTATATACAAGCTTGCTAAAAAGCTAGCTCTTAACAACAGTGTTTTTGGGCTTAAAGGCTGGTGTTTGTACACGTAGGAGTGTAGCTCAGTTGGTAGAGCGACGGTCTCCAAAACCGTAAGTCAGGGGTTCGAGTCCTCTCACTCCTGCCAGTTATCCCTTGCCGAGGTGGTGGAATGGCAGACACGCTAGCATGAGGGGCTAGTGTCCGTGAGGACGTGAGAGTTCAAATCTCTCCCCCGGCACCATAAAAATTACTAATACGTGCGGAAGTGGCTCAGTGGTAGAGCATCTCCTTGCCAAGGAGAGGGTCGCGAGTTCGAATCTCGTCTTCCGCTCCATATTGAATGTTTCAAACGTAAAAACCGCTTATTTTAGGCGGTTTTTCGTGTTTATGGCACACAGATGGCACAAAAATTTAAGAATTAGTTTTTCTCTCCTATGCATATACTATCAAAACCCACTGAACAAATCCCGACACAGACCCACATAGGTCAGTTTTGAAAATCTTTATGCCCTATAGGTAATGCTTTTCTCCATAAAACAAAGAGATTTTCATTGATATCTAAGTCTAAATTTTCGTTTTTCTTAAATACTTCTGATAAACGCTTCATTTCTGCAATAAAAAACGTCTCAAAATCATCCCATTCTGCAATAATGAGCTTTTCGTAGTCTGATTCTGTCAATTTTTTCCATTCTTTTATCGGAAAAGTTGCTCGATGAGCATACATTGCAATGATTTTATTCTTTTTAAAATCCCATGCGATATGTGTATGATCATAATGATAGGAGACGATAGTTAACCACCGATTTTGTGCATTTAAATCATATTTAATAGAATTCGGGAAACGCAAATTATATGGAGCCGTCCAGTCAGGATTGTCGCGCTCTATTAAAGCCTTGATTTGACCGTATTTTGGATGCAGAACAACAGGGGTTTGCTCACCATAAAAAGATATGGCATCAAAAAACACGTTCAAGCCATTGGTTGTTTTAAGAAAATCTCTGTACCATGAAGGAAAAACATACATGGCCCTTTGAGCTTCGTTTACATCTTTTTGCAATGTATCAATCTGCTCATCATTCAAAGGGTTGAAAAATTTATGCATTCTATTCCATTTTGTATATTTTTCGTATATATAATGAACTCCATTAGGGTATTTTTTTGTAACAACAAACGGTCTTTGTTTTTCTTTTTCTAAAAAATCTGTAATGAATTTCATGGCTAGCTCAATTTAACGATATATTAAAGTACCGGTCATGTATTCTCGCCGCATACCAAATTGATTACCATATAATATTGTCAATATTCTTGTTCACGGCTACCACCCTCCTCTTCAGCATCTTTGTTTATCTTTTGTGTTGGATACATTTTTAAATACCCTTGATCACGCCAAACTTTTAACGTCATTTCTGCGTTAAAACCAAAAATATCATCTTCTTCTTTTGCTA
>WRFJ01000052.1 GCA_009778865.1 Chloroflexota bacterium
TGCGTCAAAAATATGGGAGTTATTAAATAACATGGAATGCCAAATAGAGCTCAATAAACAAAATTGTTCGTGCAATAAACAGTCATGCGATCGACATGGAAAATGCTGCGATTGCGTGCTATATCACAGACAAACACGCAGTTTGCCTAAATGTTTTTTTAATGGCGGACACCCAGACGGTCATTCATACGAAAACTTCGCCTGTTTAGTAACCGCTAAAGAATTATAGTAAGCAGTAAAATGAAAAATAAAATGGGTGCATCAAAAATTAACGATACCAAATCTCTAGGCATAGGGCATATAGAATTAACAATTATCAAACCGGCAGAGAATCTTGGCATATATGAAGCTGATCAAAATGAGAGTAATTTTTATTTATCTTGTTTAACAGGCGGTACTACTGCTGCCAATATAGCTGTAGACTCAGTAGCGGCAGTGCAAAAAGTATGGGATAAAGGCAGCGATTATAAAGCCGTATCTCTAGCCAAAATGTTTTCGCTGATTATGCTTTCACAGTGGTTTTATCAACTGCGAGAGAATAATCTTTTAGAAGAGCAAAAAGAAAAAGTCTACCGTTCATCGGCCTGGACACTCTTATCATTATTTGAAGAAGATCCGAGAAAACCGTACTGGCCAGTGCTCTTGGATAGCCAGATAGATATTGCCGTTAAGCTGGATAAACAATTCAGATATGAAATAGAAAAAGACGACGATATGGCAGCTTATGCCGTATTACTCTTAGCTTGGACTGTACAAGCTGCCGGTGATGTAGTTTTGGACTGGAATAAAGTAGAAGTACCGCTTAAAGACTTCGCCCAGCTTACCCAAGCTCAAGCTATATTAAACGATGAGCCTTTTAAAACAGCGCAAAACCTGCTGGATATTTTGGATGCCCAGCAAGGCGGCATGATGGCTATGGCACGTTTTTATCAAAAGATGTGCCCGGCGACTAAAGAAAAGCCGCAAGACATCATCAAGCAACAGCCGGTTAAAAAGAATGCTCCTAAGACCAAAGTAAGCCGTAACATTAAAACCGAGAAAAACGATGGAAAATAAACTGCCGCCGGCCGTTGCTGCTTTTTTAGCACCTTCTTTTTACGCACATAAGCCTCAGCAAGTGCAGTTCATACAAACGCATATTTCTTATATTTTTATAGCCGACGAATTAGTTTATAAAGTTAAAAAAGCCGTTAATTACGGTTGGGTTGACTATCAAAGCTTAAAAAAACGCAAGCTGGCCTGTCAATTAGAAAACGACTTAAATGCCCGATTTTCTCCCGAAGTTTATCTGGGCGTAGTACCAGTTTCATTAGAAAACGGTCAATATGTGCTGGGAAGCCATCAAAATATTACAGAATATGCTGTAAAAATGACACACCTGCCGCAAGAAAATATGCTGGATTATATGCTACAAAACGGGCAGATCAGCATCCAAAACATACAAGAACTGGCTTCTTATATAGCTTCCCTTCATAAAAAAGCTTTACCGGCTGCCGATAAAGTTTATGGCAGTTATCAGCAAATATTTCAAAACGCTGCTGAAAATTTCCCAGATATATTAAAAAATACCTGCGGCCTTTTAAGCAGAAAAGATTTGGCTAAGGTACAGACTATATCTTTAGCCATGATTAGAGCAAACAAAGTTTTGCTAGATAAACGTCATCAAAACGAACATATTAAAGATCTGCACGGAGATCTGCACACCGCCCACATCTGCTTTACCAGCTATGGCCCGCGCATCTATGACTGTATAGATTTTAATACAGCTTTTAGATGTATAGATAATGCCGCCGAAGTAGCTTTTTTGGCCATGGATTTGGACAGTAAAGGACGAGCTGATTTATCGGCAGCTTTCGTGCAAGCTTATATAGAAGCTTGCGGCGATTATCAGGCCCAAGAACTGATTACTATGTATAAAACTTATTATGCACTGGTACGCTGCAAAGTAGCTTCTTTTGAATTAAAAGATCCTGATATAAATTATCGACAAAAAAGAGCAGCTAGAGCTAAAGTACGCAATTATTTTAATTTGGCTTACACTTATTGTCTGTTGTTAAAAACGGTTTTGGCCATTACTGTAGGTTTAAGCGGCTGTGGTAAAAGCACTCTTGCACAGATGTTATGCCATCAAATGCCGCTGGTATATCTTAATTCCGACATCATACGCAAAGAAATGCTGGGACTAAATTCCCAAGACACCTGCCGTACTAAGTTTAACAGCGGTATATATACTTTAGAAAATACTCAAAAAACTTACTGCCGTCTGTATAAAATAGCCCAAGCCTATTTGCAAACAGGACAAAGTGTAATAATAGATGCTTCTTTTGGTAAGCATCAGCAGCGTAACAGCGCTAAGCAACTTGCCGAACGAAACGGCGTAGATTTTAAAATAATTGAGTTTGATGTACCTGATGCCACATGTCTTTTAAACCTTAGCCGAAGAAAAGACGGCAAGAGTATTTCCGATGCTCGCGCCGACACTTTCTTTGAGCAAAAAAAATCCTTTGAAACATTAAAAGATGCGCCAAAGCATGCTATAATAAGCAAAATTCGGTCTTACCGTACGATTAAAGAAATTATAGATTATTTGGTAAGTTGACCTCGTAAGGAGATAAAAGTTTTAATGAGTCTTCCTAGGTACGATATTAAAGACATTTCGCTAGCTCCTGTCGGCAAAAACCGTATAGAATGGGCTGCCAAAGAGATGCCCGTTTTAGCACTTATTAAAGAGCGTTTTCAAAAAGAGCAGCCCTTTAAAGGCATCACTATTGCCGCCTGTTTGCATGTAACTACCGAAACAGCTAACTTAGCCTATTGTTTGCAAGCCGGTGGTGCCGATTTGGCTTTGTGTGCCTCTAACCCTCTATCCACCCAAGATGACACCGCAGCTGCCTTAGCTGCAGATGGTATTAAAGTATATGCCGTACATGGTGCTTCCAACGAACTGTATTATAAACACTTAAACATGGCTCTGGATAATAAACCGCAGATGACAGTAGACGACGGCGCTGATTTAGTAGCTTTGGTGCACTCTACACGCAGTGAGCTTTTACCAAATATTTTAGCCGGTAATGAAGAAACTACTACTGGTGTTATTCGCCTAAAAGCCTTAGCTAAAAGCGGCAATCTAAAATATCCTATTCTGGCAGTAAACGATGCTAAAACCAAACACTTTTTTGATAACAGATACGGCACCGGTCAGTCTACTTTAGACGGCATTATCCGTGCCACCAATATGCTAATAGCCGGTAAAAATATGGTAACGGCCGGCTACGGCTGGTGCGGCAAAGGCTTTGCTAACCGCGCCCGCGGCCTAGGAGCCAATGTTATCGTTACCGAAGTAGACCCAGTAAAAGCTTTGGAAGCAGTAATGGACGGCTTTACCGTTATGCCCATGGACGATGCGGCACCTATAGGAGATATATTTGTTACTCTTACGGGTGATAAGCATGTAATAAATTCCCGCCACTTTGATTTAATGAAAGACGGCGCTATCTTCTGCAACAGCGGTCATTTTGATGTGGAGATAGATGTAAAAGCTCTTAAAACTAAAGCTAAAGCTACCAGTAAAGTACGTCAAAATGTAGATGAATATACTATGGAAGATGGACGACGTTTATATCTTTTAGGCGAGGGACGTCTAGTAAATCTAGCCTGCGCCGAAGGTCATCCAGCTAGTGTAATGGATATGAGTTTTGCTAATCAGGCTTTGGGATTAGAATACATGCTCAAAAATCGCAATTTAAAGCCCGATGTATACACCATACCGGTAGAAATAGATGACAATATTGCCCAATTAAAGCTTGACTCTATGAAAGTTAAAATAGATGTGTTAACAGACGAGCAAATACTGTATCTTTCCAGTTGGCAGGAAGGTACTTAAATTAAAAAATCTAAGTCAAAACTGAAAGGAATATGTAAATGACCGAACAGCCAAGTAGTCAAAAGCCCAAAGAACCCAATGCCTGGGACAAAATGCATCCAGTCTTGCGTATAGTCATTATGGTAGTAGCCGCTTTTATAGGCGAGATTATTATGTTAGTGTTGGGTATGATGTTGAGCGCCAATAGCTCAAGCCCGATAGCCTTAATCATTTTTGCTCTAATTATACCGGTATCCTGTATCTTCTATGCTTTATATCTATTACTCGGATCTAAGAAAGACAAAGAAGACTTAGAAAAAACTGTTAGTGCTTTGGAAAATGCTCTGGAAGCAAACGAGCATGAAGTTCAAGATAATAACTTGCAAGATCCGCCAGCACAAGACTTAGCTGCAGAAGATACCGATTATAACTTACCTAAAGACAAAATATAAATTATGCCCAATATCAAGTTTGGCACCGATGGTTTTCGCGGTATCACAGACCAGGATTTTAATGAAGAGAGCGTGCGTACCATAGCTGCTGCTTTGGCTGTGTATTTACAAAGAAAAGGCTTAGCGACCCGCGGCGTAGTTGTAGGATATGACCGCCGTTACAAATCAGCCGAGTTTGCTTCTGTAGCCGCTTGCGTACTAGGCAATATGGGTATAAAAGTGTATCTCTTTGACCACGCCGTGCCCACACCTGTAGTATCTTACGCCATTGTGGCCTATAATCTAGGCGGTGGTGCAATTATAACGGCCTCACATAACCCTCCCCAATGGAACGGCTTTAAAATCAAGACCGAAAGCGGCGCCGGTGCACCGCTGCAAGTTACCGATAGTTTGGAAAAAATCTGCTGCACTCTTAACATGCCTCCTCTGACAATGACTTTAGAGGAACTTAAGTACAAAGAGGTGGTAATCAGCGCTGATTTCATGATAGACATTTATAATAAACATTTAAGCGAACTAGTTGATCTAGAGCTTATTAAAAAGCAAAATTGGCGTATTGTCACCAATCCCATGCATGGTGCTGGTATAGGCTATTTCCCTCATCTTTTGCAAGGCGGTCAGATAACTATAGAAGAAATAAATAACGAAATAGATTTTGTTTTCGGCGATGTGCCGCCTGAGCCGGTAGAAAAGAATTTAAGCGACCAGATAAGTTTTATGCGTGCTTTGCCATGCTCGGTTGGCATAGCCTTAGACGGAGATGCCGATCGCTTAGCTTTAATATCCGAAGAAGGTGAGTATTTAGGACCACCACAGACTTTCTCTATGCTAGCTCATTATATGTTTAAACATAAAACCATCAACGGTGGTTTGGCACGCACAGTCAATGCTAGTATTATGCTGGAAAAAATCTGCCGGCAATTTGCTAAACCTTTATATACAGTGCCGGTAGGTTTTAAACATATTGCCGCCGCCATGACAGAACAAGGTGTGTCCATAGGCGGTGAAGAAAGCGGCAGTTACGGTTTTAGCACCCACATGCCTGAGCGGGATGGCATTTTAAGCGGTCTTTATATATTAGAATTTATGGCACGTGAGAAAAAATTACCCAGTCAAATATTGGAGGATTTGTATAGAATTACCGGCAAATGGTATTACCGCCGTTTAGACATTACTTATAACCCGACTATAAGAGATAAAATTATGGCCAAGATAAAAACCTTAAAACCCGGATGGATAGGCCAAGAGGCCATAATTGATTCCGATGATCTAGACGGCCTTAAATTAACACTGCAGAGTGGTGCTTGGCTCTTACTAAGACCATCCGGCACAGAACCATTGATACGCATTTACGCCGAAAGCCTCTTGCCTGAGCAAACAGATGAATTATTAGCTTATGGAAAGCAAAGTTTAGGACTTTAAAAATGAGTGATATATTTAACCAAATAAAGATTGTAGATAAACCATGGGGTCAGGAAGTATGGTTTGCCATCACTAATAAGTATGCCGGTAAAGTTATTTATGTAAAAAAAGGAAAGCGTCTTTCATTGCAATACCATGAAAAAAAGATGGAAAGTATGTTGGTATTGGAGGGAGAACTAAAGCTAATATACGGCACTGACAGCACATGCTTGCAAGAAGTAATTATTGGGAAGGGACAGGCCATTACTATACTACCGCATACTATTCACCGCACTATTGCTGTCCAAGACACCACCATCTTGGAAGTATCCACACCGGAAATGGAAGACGTAGTGCGTTTAAGTGATGATTACAACCGTTTAGATAAAAAACAAAAGGGTCTCCCCTAGATAAGAGGTATACTGGCTCCCCATTAAGACAAGTGTACTGCAATGTACAGTACGCAAACTATGAATAACAGAAGAGCTATCCAACGAAAAAAGCATCGCAGTTCCTGATGCGATGCTTTTTTCGTTGCAGTATACACTGCTGCGAAGTTGTAACTCAATGGCAGGAATGCATGTAGTTTGAGGGGGTTGAGCCATGGCTCAACCCCCTCAAACTACCTACTCCTTTTCTTTGGCAATATGCTCTTGATACAAACATCGATTCTCTTCTTTCGAGTAGTGATCTCGAATCATCGGAAATAAAGCACGAGTAAAGATGTTAACCAGTTCACGAGGTGGCCGGTAGGTCTTCATGTTGAATTCACACACCTTTTGGTTGCTAGCAACATCGACAACAATAGTGCCATGTCCAGCCCGAATCGTTTCTTGTTCTTCAGACGACACAAGCGAAAAACTTAAGCTTGAACGAGTGTCGGTTTGCTTTCATCAAAAGCTGGCTGTTTTTTCTATAAGACACCCAA
>WRFJ01000053.1 GCA_009778865.1 Chloroflexota bacterium
GGTGTATTACTCTTTGTTTTCGGATTACAAAACCTTTTCGGTGGTCTTGCTGAAGGAGAGGCTAAAGCTGCCTGGCTGCTCTTTGCTACCTTTGGTATCTTAGGTCTTATCTTAATTGCTGTACCTGCTGTTTTGGCATTTAACAGAAATAAAGCTGACTAAACACAAACTTGCCAACTTCATAACCCAAGAAGCCTTGTTGTTGATCAACAAGGCTTCTTGATAAGTACTCCCTACATACAATTACTATTAGTCTAAGACAAAGGGTGTTCGCCGTGAGGCGGAATCTGAAGGGGAAGTTAGCGGGGCAAAGTATTGCACCGACGAATATAAACCACATATAAGGCACCGACATGGCGGACAAGTCTGCCTATCAAGAAAGTCCAATATGATTACAAGCAGAACAGCAAAAACGCCGCAGACGCATCTGCGCTTTATCACATGCCAACAGATAACTTATGATACTGGTTTTATCGTGGGCATATAGTTTACCTTGACAAAATGGGCATATTCTTGAAGTTTGTGCTGACAGTAAGACATCCCGGCGCTGTATTTTTTGTTGGATTTCTTGATGTATTATCCGTTTATGAGCTTCTTCCCGTTCTTTTTCAAATACTCCCAAATGATCTTTGCATGATGGCTCGTAAGTATGTAAACTATTTATGAGGAATCCCTTTCTCTTGTTTGTTCTGATGATATAACTTTAAAAGGGATTCTGTTAATAGAAAAATATATTGACAATCATCTTTGTATAAATATAATTTTGTTTACACAAACAAAGACGGTATATATGATGCAAAAAACAGCTTCGTGTGAATGCTAGCTGTCCAGATTTACATAAAAACTAACCTTGGGAAAAACAAGGGATAATATGGCTAAAAATAAACATATTAATACTACAGAACAAAAGCCCGAAAAAGCGCTCTTAATATCTGTGTATAAACCGGGGCATCAGATAGAAGCCTTGGAATCTTTAGAAGAGTTGACTCATTTGGCGTACACAGCAAGAGCCGAAGTGATGGGTCAAATAACACAAGCCCTAGATGTTCCCTCCAAATCATATTATTTAGGTAGTGGCAAGCTTGAAGAGATTAAACAGCTTAAAAGTGATTTAGGATTTACTACGGCTATTTTTGATGAAGAATTATCTCCTACGCAACAGCGCAATTTGGAAAACGAGCTTAAAATTAAAATCATAGACCGCGTAGCTCTTATTTTGGATATATTTGCCCAAAGAGCGCAAACAGCCGAAGGTAAATTGCAGGTTGATTTGGCGCAGGCCGAGTATTTAAAGCCTAGATTGGCCGGCCAATGGTCGCACTTAGAAAGGTTAGGTGGCGGTATTGGTACCAGAGGCCCCGGTGAATCGCAACTGGAGACTGACCGTCGTATTATAGAGAGTAAAATAGCACGCTTAAAGAAACGTCTTAAAGAAGTAGCTAAAAGACGTGAACAATATCGTAAACAACGCAAAGACAGCAAAATACCGGTAGTGGCTATAGTAGGTTATACCAACAGTGGCAAAAGTACGCTTTTAAACTTGCTTTCTGGCGCCAATGTGCTGGCAGAAGACAAATTGTTTGCTACGCTTGATCCCACTACACGTCGTTTATGTTTTCCGGATAGGCCAGCTTTTTTGTTGACAGATACTGTAGGTTTTATACGTAAATTACCGGTGGGAATCGTAGAGGCTTTTAAGGCTACACTTGAAGAAACAGTAGCAGCTGATGTTCTGGTGCATGTGGTTGATTTTACTTCTTCACAGGCCGGTCAGCAATATAATACTGTCCAGGAAATATTAAAAGAGATAGGTGCGGCAAACAAACCGCAGATTACTCTTTTGAACAAAATTGATATTTTGAGTGGGATGGAAGAGCTAACTAAGGAAGAGATTTTACAGCGTTTTGCAAACTTAGAGTATGGTTTTGTCAGCGGACGTGTTATTCCGGTTTCTGTACAAAAAAGTTGGAATATAGAGAGATTTATTGAAGAGTTGTGCCTATTGGTGCAGAAAATACAATAAAACATAATATAAATCTATCAACAAAAATCCCCATATAAAGCATATATGTAGATTCTTGTTGCCTTGTGGTAATCGGGATGCTGCTCTATATAACTTACGTGGCTGAATCGCTTCATGATTACGCATTTACTCTTTATCCTACGCTTAATAATTTTAAAATGCCGATAGAGATTGAAGGAATATGGTATACTGAAGGAAGTAAAGAACAGAGTCATCTTAAAAACATAGAAATTAATAACTCTCTACTAAACTTGAAATAGTCCACTGGCTATTTCTTATGCTACTGAGTATTTAGTATAATGTTTAATTGGCGGATTTGTAATAAGGAAGAGGGAAAAACGAGGGAAAGATAATATGCTGGAAGTTCCGCTTTTACTTGGCTTGCTGGCCGGAGCAGTGGCCGTTATATACGCGGTTTTACTGATCAGACGGATAATTAAGCAGCCTAAAGGTAACGAAAAGATGCAGAGCATCGCTTCGGCCATCAACGAAGGTGCTATAGCTTATATGAAGCGCCAATACCGTACAGTGGCCATAGTGGCCGCAGTAGTGGTCGTTATTCTCTTGATTCCCGGATTTTTCGGTGTCAGCGGTTTTGGTCTTTGGACAGCCGTCGGTTTTTTGGTAGGTGGTATCGCTTCGGCAGCTGCCGGTTTTATCGGCATGAGCATCTCGGTACGCGCCAATGTGCGTACGGCTGAAGCTGCCCGCTGGGGTATCGGCCGGGCTTTACGCGTGGCTTTTCAATCTGGTAATGTTACCGGTATGTTTGTTATAGGCTTAGGTATTTTATCGGTATCGGTCATAAGCATACTTGTTTTTAGCGGCATAGCTCATTTTGCTGCTCTTATTGGTCTTGGTTTAGGCGGCTCGTTGATATCTGTTTTTGCCCGTCTAGGTGGCGGTATTTTTACTAAAGCCGCCGATGTCGGTGCCGATTTGGTGGGCAAAATTGAAGCTGGTGTCCCGGAAGACGATCCGCGCAATCCGGCGGTTATTGCTGATAACGTCGGTGATAACGTCGGTGATTGTGCCGGTATGGCTGCTGACTTATTTGAGACTTATGTTGTGACCACAGTAGCGGCCATGCTCATCGGCAATCTGGCTTTCGGTTTTGATAATCTGCTGGTTGCTCTAGGATTTCCTTTGGTTATCGGCGCTGCCTCTATTATAGCTTCGGTTATCGGTTCAGTTTTCGTCAAAATCAGTAAAAAAGGTTCTATAATGGGTGCTCTCTATAAGGGTCTGTGGATTTCAGCCATTATTGCCATCATACTCTTTCTTCCCGTTTGTCATTGGATGTTTAATAATGACATAACCATTGAAAATACTCTGCTGGTACCGGCCGATATTAACGTGTGGCGTATTTGGATATGCGCCATTATAGGCGTTGTTTTAACGGTGGCCATGGTATATATCACCGATTATTACACCTCTTCCTCTAAAAAACCGGTGGCTACAATTGCTGAAGCTTCCAAAACTGGTCACGCCACCAATATAATACAGGGTTTGGCAGTGGGCACACAATCCACTGCGTTGCCAGTACTGGTCATCATTGCTACTACTATTGTTAGTTTCTTTTTAGGTGGTATTTTCGGCATCGCTGTAGCGGCTCTTTCGATGCTTTCTATGGTCGGGATTATTGTGGCTATTGATTCTTTCGGACCAGTCACTGATAATGCCGGTGGCATTGCTGCCATGTCCGATTTGCCACAAAACGTGCGCGATAATACTGATGCTTTAGATGCTGTTGGCAATACTACCAAGGCGGTTACTAAAGGCTATGCTATCGGCAGTGCAGCTTTGGCGGCAGTAGTCCTTTTTTCCGATTATATTCACACTATTAGCTCTGAAACCGGTCTTCATCTCAATTTTGACTTATCCAATCCTTTTGTTTTAATCGGCCTTTTCTTCGGTGGTCTACTGCCTTATCTTTTTGCTTCCCGTGCCATGACTGCAGTTGGCAAAGCAGCTGGCAGTGTGGTTGAGGAAGTAAGGCGTCAATTTAAGGAAATACCAGGTTTGATGACAGGCCAAGCTAAACCTGATTATGCCAAGTGTGTCGATTTAGTGACGCAAAGTGCTTTAAAAAAGATGGTCTTTCCAGCTTTAATTCCCATTGTTGCGCCTATCATTATTTTAGTGATCGGTTTTATTCTCAAGATTTTTGGATATGAACAGGCTTTTGAATTTACTTGTTTGGTCTTGGGTGGGGCACTAGTGGGCACTATCGTCACTGGACTTTTTATGGCTATTTCCATGACTTCAGGTGGAGGCGCTTGGGACAATGCCAAAAAACTTATTGAAGAAGGCAAACATGGTGGCAAAGGTTCAGCGGCTCATCAAGCAGCTGTTATTGGCGACACAGTTGGTGATCCTTACAAAGATACAGCCGGGCCGGCCCTAAATTCTATGATTAAAGTCTTCAATATTGTGACTTTACTACTGGTACCGCTACTGGCTTTGCTGGTTGTCAATTAGCAGTATGTAAAAAACACTTAAAGAAGAACAAATACCACAGTCACGCAATATTTCAGTTTAATTAACAAGGGAAAATATGCAAACTTTTTTAGCGAGAACTAGTCAAACTGGTAAGCAGCTTTTATCCGATCATTTAAGTAATGTTTCCAATTTATCTGCCGTATTTTCTAATTATGAAAATATTTCAAAACTCACAGGAATTCTTCACGATCTTGGTAAAGCCACATCTGCTTTCCAAAACTATTTAATTAATGGCGGTGAAAGAGGCAAGATTGTTCACGCTATGCAAGGTGTATTTTTTGTGGATGATATAATCTGCGATTTAAATGATAGTGCCTGCGTCTTAGTAAAAGAGATCGTTGCTCTAACTATTGCAGCCCATCATAACTCATTGAACGACGGAGTGTCTCCTGACGGAGGCGCTGCATTTTACCAAAAGCTTATCCAAAAAATGATGAAAAATATCATTATACAGAAATAAAACAAAATATCGCAGATACATTCCCTGAGCTTGCAGATAGTATTAAAAAATTGATTGATGCTGCAAAAACAGAGACTTGCACTATTTTGAATTTAATTCAAACAACATATAAAACTAAAGAATCTGCACAATTCGCATTAGGATTGCTTGTCAAATACATATATTCCTGCTTAATAGATGCTGACAGGCTTGACGCTTATTTATTCAATGCAAATGAACAGTATGAACATTTTGTAACAGATTGGGATAATTTAATACATACTTTTGAAAAAAATATACAAAAACTTTTTGAGGGGAGTATTCAGAAATTTGGGGCTGAAAGCAAAATTGTAAAAATAAGACAGTCCGTCTCAAGTCAATGCAAAGAAGCAGCCATCAAAAATACAGGAATATACCATCTATCTGTGCCGACAGGTGGAGGAAAAACACTATCCTCTTTGCGGTTTGCATTGAACCATTGTAAAGTAAAAAATAAGAAACGAATTATTTATGTTATACCGTATCTATCCATAATTGAACAGACAGCATCAGAATTGCGAAAAATTTTGAGTTTGCAGGAAAACAGCGATCTCATATTAGAGCACCATTCTAACATTATTCCGCCCGACGACGAGGAATGGCAGGAAATCAGAAAACTTGCAACATCACGCTGGGATAAACCGATTATTATTACCACAATGGTACAATTTTTAGAAACAGCTATGTCTTCAAAAGGTAGTGAACTTCGTAAATTTCATAATATGTCTGATTCAGTTATTATCTTTGATGAAATTCAATCTTTGCCGATTAAATCGATTCACTTGTTTAACGAAACGGTATCATTTCTCTCAAAATTGTGCAACTCAACTATACTACTATGTACTGCCACCCAACCATTATTAGATAAGACAGAGCGCGCAAACTTACTGCTAGAAAATAATCCGAGCTTAGTTGACTGCGATAAAGCATTTGAGGATATTAAACGAACGCATATTTTGCCTATAGAAGAAAAAGATGTTGACGGTTTTGCAGCTTTTATTTCGGGAAAAGCAGACATTTGTGGAAATTGTTTAACAATCGTTAATACTAAAAAGTCTGCCAGGGAGGTGTTCGATAAGCTAAAAAATAAAAATGGTTTTTTGATTTATCATTTAAGCACATCTATGTGTCCAGCGCACCGAAATGAAGTTATCGCTAAAATCATAAAAATCCGTAAAGAAACACCGGACGAAAAAATTATCTGTATCTCAACCCAGCTTGTCGAAGCGGGGATTGATTTTTCTTTTTCCTGCGTAGTAAGAGCAACGGCTGGTCTTGATTCAGTGGCTCAAGCTGCCGGAAGGTGCAATAGAAATGGAGAGAGCGAGAATCCCCAAAATGTTTATGTTATTCCGTTAAAAGGTGAGAATTTAGACAAACTTGTCGATATAAAATCTGGCAAAGAAATAACAGAAAGGTTGGTACGTGAGAACAAAAACGTAGATTTATTAGATCCTACAATAATGAGAGAATTCTATAGGTACTATTTTTATGTTAGAAAGGACTTGATGGATTATCCGACTAATGATGGCGGCACAATTTACGACATGCTGTCTTTTAATAACATGGGTCTAGGCAATTATAAAAACAGGACAGGTTCTAATTATAATTGCA
>WRFJ01000054.1 GCA_009778865.1 Chloroflexota bacterium
ACCAAAGGCATCTTCCAAAGCTAAATTGGAAGCTACTGAGTGTGAAGTAGGACATACACCGCATACGCGCTGAGATATGGTAGGAGCATCCATAGGATGACGTCCTTCCATTAAGGTTTCAATACCGCGAAACATTGTACCGCAGCTTTTGGCATCTACAACTTTACCGTTTTCCAAAGTCACCTCAATTTTGAGGTGGCCTTCAATCCTCGTAATAGGATCAACAATTAATTTAGTCATTTATTATTTTTCTCCTTTACACGCGAGGATTATTTCGCAGCTTTCTGAGCTTTCTTTTTATTTTGTTGGCGTTTATATGCTATATAGCCGGTGCCTACGCCTACTGCTGCTGTGCCCAATAAACCAATGGCTACAGTATTCATATGATTCCACATTAACATATTTAAGTAAAGAGGACCATTGTCTGGAAAAGATGGCTCGGTGCAAGCTACACAAGGACCACCGGCATCCACACACCAGCGACCTTTGCCGTTCCAAGTGCGGTGAGGGCAGTCGCCATGAGCTTCCGGAGCGCGGCAACCCAGTAAATAGAGACAACCATCGCCGTTAGAAAGGGTGGTAGAGAATTTAGCACCTTCAAACTGGCCTCTGCGCGGGCATTGATCGTGACAAGTTTGCGAAAAGAACATCTTGGGGCGCAGGAGATTATCAAGTTCCAAAGCATCCAGTCCTTTAGTGAGAACAATAGCTATCGGTAACAATAGCCAGTCTGGATGAGAAGGGCATCCTGGTATATTAATGACTGGGGTTTTAATATTTTGATCTTTTACAAAGTCCATAACATTTTGAATACCGGTTGGGTTAGGTTTACCGGCTGGTACGCCGCCCCAAGTAGCGCAGGAACCTAACGCAAAAATAGCAGTGGCTTTAGGAGCCAGTTCTTCAATATGTTCTTTGATAGTAATACCGTGAGTATTGTCATTGTTCATACCGACCTCGGCATAAAAACCAGCGTCTTTAGTGGCGATACCGCCTTCAATAACTAAAATAAACGAACCTTTGGCTGCCTGCCTCAATGATTCCATAGCTACATAGCCTTGTCCGGCCATTAGAGTGGGCTGAAAGCGGAAGTTTACAAAATTGTCGGCTA
The DNA here is from genome assembly GCA_009778865.1 of Chloroflexota bacterium. Lineage (GTDB taxonomy): Bacteria > Chloroflexota > Dehalococcoidia > Dehalococcoidales > WRFJ01 > WRFJ01. The sequence continues at coordinate 1,112 of WRFJ01000054.1, forward strand.
ATTCAGGAGCATTACCCAATACCACATCGCCAATATTTGATTGATTGCCGAAATTAAAATAGTTAAGAGCAGAAACAGAGCACCCAGAACATCCGGAAGCTTGTATCCAAATTATATTAGCTGTTTTTAAGGCAGCAGCATATTCTTCTTCGGTCAGCAGACTACCAAAACTTGGTAGAGCATAATAAGCAACAGTGCCCAAGGCGGCGGCACTACCCATTATTTTAGTAAAATCACGTCTGGAGATTTCTTTTTCAAACATAGTTACTTCTCTTCTCCTTTAGATTTTTTGCTATCTGTTTCTTCCTTGTCTTGCAGAGTAGCAGTGTTTATTGCTGCAGATTCTTCGGCTTTTTTCTCAATTCTAGTCTTGCGCCAGTACCAAATAGCCAAAAGTAAACAAATTATAGCGGCTACTTCTACGGGGATACGGGCTAAGAACTCGTGAGTCCATTGAGGATACATTTCCTTCCCCACGGTGGGGAAGCCCAATTTTTCGTAGTCAACCGACATAAGATAAACCACCGCTGTGCCGCCTACTTCATGTTCACCATATACATAGCTTACATATCTTTCGGGATTATGACGAATACGGTCGTAAGCTTCTTCAATCAAATCAGCACGCTGTCCAAATTTAATGGCACCTACAGGACAGGTAGTAGCACAAGCTGGCTGCATATTAAGATCATTGCCAGCCTCTTTACTGCCGATTCTATTCCAGCAAAAATTACATTTTTCAATTTTACCCCAATTGGAATCATACTGGAATTTAGGAATCTGGAAAGGGCAGGCGTTTTGACAGTAACGGCAGGCAAAACACTGGCTTTCGTCCCATATCACGGCACCGTTTTCTAATTTGTTTAAAGCACCTACCGGGCATACCGATACGCAGACAGGGCTGTAGCAGTGAAAACATCTTTTGTGTACAAAATGCCAAGAGAGTTCATTATTGCTGTTTTCCAATTCAAAAAAACGCAGTATGTTGTAGTTGTTGGCGTTCAATTTGGGCGGGTTGGTCATATCGGGGCTAAAAGCAATTTGAGAATTTCTGGTCGGCAGCATGTTCCAGCGCTTGCAAGCAGCTTGACAACCGCGACAGCCGATGCACATAGTTGTGTCAATGAGCATTCCAACGGGCATATGCTAACTCCTTTTGGTTCTTACCGTTTTTGTTATAAAAACCTTATATTGCCATATAACCTTTGTAGATTATACAAATGTACTATAAAAATTATTATAAACAAAGTACTAGTACTCGGTCAATTTTTTTAGTAAACGCAGAAATAATATTTTTCAAGCAAGATTAAGATAATATTAAAGGAATATGTCCAAAATACCAATCAATTTTTAATAAAATGACATTTAATTTTACATAATTAATTAACATAAATAATTATCATTTTTTAAGAGTTGCATAATGTTCTGTCTTGTCGCAACTAATCGCTTTTGATACTTTGCGGACATAAAAAACAGAGAGCGACCGGCACATACCGATGCTCTCGTTATTTCACTTCTAATCATTTCTATTTTATGCTAATGAATTTTTTAAGACTCTAGTTCTCTCATTAATAGAGTTAATATGTGCTTCATCAGACATACTTGGATCTTTCCAGTCATAGAAAATCTTGCAAGGAAGCTCAGCGCATTCTGCACACGATTTATAGTGCTTCTTATTAACAGGGCAGTCGTACATAGGGCATACTTCAACGCCAAAGTCCTTTAGATAAAAAGGTTGGCCCTTTATTACATGGCAACCGCTACAGTCTTTGTAATAATCGCATTGTTCGCAATCTATGCCGCACGGCGATAATAACATTGATGCTTACTCCTAATAACTTTGATATATTTATTATAGCATAATTATATATTTTGCCGTTATTTGACGTAAAATAATCATTTTTCAAAAAGCTTTAATATTAGATAAAGACTTTTAAAAGTCAATGCCTTTTTTTGGTTTTAAACTATTATCAAAAGCATGTTTGATATTTTCTATTAAACTCACTTGATCAGCATAATCTATCAATATCTGCGGAGCATAGCGTCCGGTAAGAATAACTTCAGTGTTCTGTCGTCTATTCAATAAATCAAGCACGCGCTGCGTGCTGAACATCTCGTAGCCGCAGGCCGTATTTAATTCGTCAAATATTAAAAGGTCATATTTACCGGCTTGCATATCAGTTTCAGCTTCTCGGAAGCATTTTTCCACAGCTTCTATGTCTTCTGTCCGCACATCTTTAGGGCCGATAAAAGAAGAACGACCACATATACTCCATTCTATGCCCAGTTTATCAAAAGAAGCATATTCACCGCCTCTGTGAAAACCCTTCATAAAGAAAATTACCTTAACTTTATAGCCGTAGCCGCAAGCGCGCACTGCTGTGCCGATAGCTGCCGAGGTTTTGCCGCGTCCATTGCCGGTGAATATATGCACACGTCCTTTATTTTGACTCATATTTAACGTCTAATTGCCCTTTTCTGCTCGTACTTCATTAATGCCGGCAATGGCTTGGGCTAAATAAGCTTCTATAGGAGTGCAGTCCTGCGGTATATTGAAAACAGGCAAAAGCAGATTGGGATGGCTGGGGTTTATATTAAAAAAAGCAAAAATGGCAGTGCGTTTTTGGACGGTGGTTTTAGTATCTTTAAAATCAGTGCGCACTGCTCCTAAAGCTTCTATGTCTTCTGGGTTTATTTTAGTAAAATAGTTAAGTGTCTCTTGAGCAAATATATCGACATTTTCTTCGCTAAAACCTTCTATATTGGCTATATCGGCTGGCTTGAGATGCGTTCTGCCCATCAAGTTTTGCATACGAGCATCATTGAACAATGCTTCACTTCTTTTATCAACTAATTTAAAAAGATTATCTAAGTTTACTGGGTTTTCTTTGTCGCCCAAAAAGGCCAAATTTAAGGTGTTCTGCAAAAGAGTGTACATGGCTATAAATTGTTTTTCATATTTGCCTTGCACCACAGATTGCATATCCATGAATACTTCGTCACTTATATAATCGTCTATTTCCGGCATATTCTCATTACCATATGGTACTGAATACACTATCTCAGGCTCTTTGTTATTGTTCTGATAATCGGCAAACGAGGTATTCTTCTTTGTCGTCTGATTATTAGTTTTTATTTCATCATCGTTAAATTCATAAAAACCGCCGAATTGTTCGTTGAACATATTATCTCCTTTGGCCGTCGATTTTTATCAAAACTGACGGGTTTGTTATTTGAAAGCTTACATTATCTAATGTCTACCATTATAATTAAACGCGAAATGTAAGCCAAATATTTATTTTATATATCAGCTTAACGTTTTAGCATTAGAATTAAGTGTAGCCTAAAACATAACGCACATCAACTGTTTATTTGGGGGTAGAGGGGGCTTTCAAATCTAAGCTACCTTATCGCTTCCTTGACAAGCAATAAACCTTTTCGCTAAAATAAACGGGTTTGTTGATGGTGCAGACAAAATCTGCCCGAGTGGCGCAATGGTAGCGCAACCGACTTGTAATCGGTAGGTTAGTGGGTTCGAATCCCCTCTTGGGCTTTTTTGGCGCTTTGTTGTGGATGGGTGCCGGAGTGGTTAATCGGAGCAGACTGTAAATCTGCCGCTCGGAAGGGCTGCGGGGGTTCGAATCCCTCCCCATCCACCATCCAAATAAAGTATAGTGAAAGTGGACATTGTCGCCACTTTTATTATATAATGAACATTTGAATTTGAGCCCGCATAGCTCAGTAGGTAGAGCGCATTCTTGGTAAGAATGAGGTCACTGGTTCGAATCCAGTTGTGGGCTCCACTTTTGTATTGTATCAAGCAATTAATTTTAGGGGGGATTAAATAAACAAATGGCAAAAGAGAAGTTTGAAAGAACGAAGCCGCACTGTAATGTCGGCACAATCGGTCACGTAGACCATGGCAAAACCACTGCTACTGCTGCTATCACTGCTGTTTTGGCCGCTAGAGGCTTGGCAGAATTCAGACCCTTTGATAGTATTGACAACGCTCCCGAGGAAAGAGAGCGTGGCGTTACCATTGCTATTCAGCACGTAGAATACGAAACTACTAACCGCCACTATGCCCATGTAGACTGTCCCGGTCATGCCGATTTCATCAAAAACATGATTACCGGTGCTGCTCAGATGGATGGTGCTATTTTGGTAGTATCTGCACCTGATGGCCCTATGCCTCAAACCCGCGAGCATGTACTTTTGGCACACCAAGTGGAAGTTCCCGCTATTGTGGTAGCCTTAAATAAAGTAGATGTTATGGATGATGAGGAACTCTTGGAGCTTGTGGAAATGGAAATCCGTGAGTTGCTTTCCAAATACAACTTCCCCGGCGATGATGTGCCGGTAGTGCGTATTTCTGCTCTCAAGGCTTTGGAGTGTGCGTGCGGTAAAACTGAATGCCAGTGGTGCGGTGCTATTATTAAATTAATGGATGCCGTAGACAATTATATTCCTTTACCTCCGCGTGCTACCGACCAACCATTCCTTATGCCCGTTGAAGACGTGTTCTCCATCAAGGGCCGCGGTACTGTAGTGACCGGCCGCGTTGATCGCGGTGTTATTAAGGGTGGCGATGAGGTTGAGGTAGTGGGTCTTTCTCACAAATCCAAGAAAATTGTCGTTACCTCAGTGGAAATGTTCCACAAAATCCTTGATCAGGCTGAACCTGGCGATGCTGTTGGTGCTTTATTGCGCGGTGTTGAGCGCGAAGATGTAGAACGTGGCCAAGTTTTGGCTGCTCCCGGCTCTATTACGCCTCATACCTATGCTGATGCCGAGGTTTACGTTTTGACCAAAGATGAGGGTGGTCGCCATACTCCTTTCTTTAATGGTTACAAACCTCAGTTCTATATCCGTACTACCGATGTAACCGGTACCATTGAATTACAGGAAGGTGTGGAAATGGTTATGCCCGGCGATAACACCAAAATGAGAATTAAACTCATTTATCCCATCGCTATGGAAAAAGGTCTGCGCTTTGCTATCCGCGAAGGCGGCAAAACTGTAGGTGCCGGCTCTATTACTAGAATTATTGAGTAAATAAAAATGGCCAGTAAAAAAACCGATACGCGTATAGTAATTCATCTTGCTTGTCCAACATGCAAAGAGAGAACCTATACCACCCAAAAGAATAGAAAAAATGATACACAGCGTTTGGAGATTAACAAGTATTGTCCACGCTGCAAAACTCACACACTCCACAAGGAGGTCAAGTAGCGCTTGTCTTTTAGACATCGTGAAAATGGTAAATGGCACAAACTAATGACAAAGCCAGTGCTGCCCCCAGAAGGCCCAGTGGCTTTAGCAATGTAATCGGGGAGCTTAAAAAAGTAGTATGGCCTACCCGCAAAGAGACCGTTTACCTGACCTTTGTGGTTTTGTTGGTGGCCGCCACTGCCGGGACTTTCCTAGGTCTGTGGGACTGGCTTTTGCAAACTATGGTAAAAATATTTCT
>WRFJ01000055.1 GCA_009778865.1 Chloroflexota bacterium
AATGCAGCAGTTATTATGTATTTTTATTCTCATTAATCTTCCATTAATCTTTATGGGTTACTATACAGCAAGTTCACTGCAAAGACTGACATTTTACTACCTCTCTAGTATATATTAAGGCGTCTCTTTAATAAACTTTTGCAATTTTTCGGCTTATAGCTTTTATAGGATTGTCTATTATGTTACAATACAAAAACAGTTCTAGCCTAAGAGATTAAAAGTTAGGCAATAATTAATTAAGACTTTTGAAGTCTTACGGAGGAAACGTGCCTTTTAAGATGCTTGTACACAAATTTAGAATGGGTCCCCTCGAATTGGTCTTAATCGGAGTAATTGTTTTGTTAGTTTTCGGGGTAGGCAAACTACCAGAGGTCGGCAAAGCTTTAGGCAAGGGCCTACGTTCGTTCAAAAAAGCTCAGGATGGCGATTTTGATAACGACGAAGATGATGAGAAGGAAGTTAAAGTGGAAGCGGTAGCCCCCAATAGTGCTCAAGCTCCCGAACCAGTTGTTGCTCAAGCTCCCGAACCAGTTGCTGAACGCGCATCTGAAGCCGATAAATCGGAAATTTAAAATATTTTTAGGTATAATTATTTTTTGAAAGGAGGGCATGCTTTAAGTTGGGTATAGGTTTTGGTCAGATTTTGATGATAATGCTGGTAATTTTGTTGGTTGTTGGCCCGCAGAAGCTGCCTGAATATGCCAAAAAACTGGGGTCAGCTCTTGGCAAAATTAAACAATACACTACTGGATTAACCAAAGATTTTACTAAGATTCTTACTACCGAAGATACACCTTCTTCTTCTGTTAAAAAAGACACTTCTGCTAGCGGACAAGCGGGTGATTTTATAGGTAATCAGATAGGCAAATCATTAGGAGGCAACAATAACCCTATAGGTTCAGCTGTTTCCGATGCTATTTCCAATAAAGTGGGTAAAAGCCTTTCCGGTTTCTTAAACGATACCGATGGCAAGTAAACCTACTGTGGGATTTTTTTATATAATACTGGGGAGAGATTTACATAGAAATGAGCAATACGGCTAAAACAACTAAAGCATCAGGAGGTGCCATGCCCATATCTGGGCATTTTGGCGAAATGCGTAGCCGTATTTTTAAGGCGGTTATCGGCGTAGTCGTCGGCACCATTATTGCTTTTATTTTCTATGATCCGTATGTTACCAATTTTTTAATGTGGCCAAAACCGGACGCTGTAAATCTTCAAGCTATTGAAGTTTTGGAAACACTGACAGTAATGTTTACCGTCAGCCTTACTTGCGGTATTATAATTGCTATGCCGTATATTATATATCAGCTTTTTGCTTTTATAAAGCCAGCTTTGACAGATAAAGAAAAGCGTTATATATATATGGCCGTGCCGGCTATAGCTGGTCTTTTCCTTTTGGGAGTGGCTTTTACTTACTTTATAGCTTTGCCTCCAGCCTTAAATTTTCTAATGGGATTTAATCCGGAAAGTGTTTTAGTTGCGCCGCAATATAAAAACTATGTCAGTATTGTTACACGTGTGCTATTAATAATGGGCGTATGTTTTGAATTGCCGCTGTTATTTATGGCCTTAGCCACTTTCGGCGTGATTAAAAAAGGTTTTTTGGGTAAATGGCTTAAAATTTGGATAATTATCGCTTTTATTCTTGCTGCTATTATTACTCCCACTATGGACCCTATTAACCAAAGTATCATTGCCGGGGCGTTGATAGTGTTGTATCTAGCATCAATATGGCTAGTGGATTTAGCGGCTGGGGCACGCGAAAGACGTCTGAAAAAAGAAGCTGCTGCTGAACTAGCCTATGTGCGAGCTCATCCTGAAGACGATTAGCATATTATGATTTAGATAGCGAACCTATAAACGGTTCGCTATTTTTTGGAAAGTTACAAAATTACCGTAGGTTTCTTGTGCTTTTGTTATTTTTTGTTCTAACTGGTTTTTTATTTAGTTTTTTCAAAAAATTGTTTATAAAATCTATTGACGATACTTTACCGCTGGTGTTAAACTCAATAAGTTTACAGACGATTAAGCTGTGTCCTTAAAAGATAAAAGCTTGGTCGCTTATTTTTTATGATGGTTAAAGACAGAGGGTTTTTATACCCTTAAAAATAAACAAAGAGGCGTAGAAAATATGCAGAAAAACTTTTGGCAAACGCGCAGTAGGCATATTTTAATCATTCTTGCCGTTTTATCTTTAGTCGGTGCTCTTATTTTTGGGCAAGTTACGGGCGGCAAGACGGATGTATATGAATACCTGCCAGATATTATTCCCGCAGGTTCAACGGCTACTCTTATAGCCGAGGAACCAGTTCAAGGAAACTATGTATACAGAGTAGATCTCAACGGTGATCTTTATGGGTATGTAACTTTTGGCGAAGGTAAGGGCTACAATGGTACTATGGTAGTTATGACTCTATGGTCGGCTGATGGTGTGGTATTGGACATACAAGTACCTAAACAAGTTGAAACTCCTTCTTACTATGTCCAGCTTGAACAGCAAGGCCATTTCCAAATGTATATAGGTAAGGTTTACAATTCCGATTTTATTTTGGGCAATGGCGTTGATGCTACTAGCGGTTCTACTCGTTCCTCCGAGGGTGTAAATACCGGTTTCTTAAATGGTTTATACCTAATGAGCGATAAAGTACCAGATTTTGCCGGCGTTGCAAAACCGGATAAACCTATAGTATGGCAGACAGTGCCAGTTATTGGCTTGGTGGTTTTATTAATCTTTGTATTCATTATTCGCATGATCCCAGCTTTATCCAAAATTACTGTTCTGCGTTATCTTACTTTATTCGGCGGCTTAATAGTACTGGGCTTTATTGCCAGTGCTCCGTTGTCACTGGCCAACTTTGCTGCTTGGGCGGTAGGCTTTGTGCCCGATATATCCACCAATATTTATATTTACATATTGGTATTTAGTGTAGTAGGCCTAGCGGTTATTTTTGGTAAAAACTTCTATTGCTACTGGATTTGTCCCTTTAATGCTATTCAGGAAGGTACTCATTTCTTGGGTGCTTCTAAAGTGCGTCCGGTGACCAAGCGCCAACTAGCCTTACGTAATGTGCGTTATTTTGTACTGTGGGCAGCGCTGATGATTACTTTCATTATGCGCAATCCTTCATTTGCTGTTTTTGAGCCGTGGGCTACGCTTTTTCACTGGGATGCAGGCACAATATCTACCTGGCTGTTAGTAGCAGCCACTATCGGTACATCGGTATTCATCTATAACTTCTGGTGTCACTATTTGTGCCCAGTAGGTGCTGTTATGGACGTTGTATTAAATATTAGAAAATGGTTTGTCGGTCTCTTTAGGAAGACTGTTTAAGGAGGTGTCTAGAGATGAGCAACATTAAATTTAGCATTGATAATACTAGGCACGAGCCGATTATTGTTTCCACCAAGAAAAGTAAAGCCGGTGCTTTTATTTGGAATCAGGATATGTGCGTGGGCTGCAGTAGTTGTGAACGTGTTTGTCCTACTAGTTCCATAGATATAAAAAGAGATACCGATGCTGTGGTAAAACGCATAAATATAGCCCCTTGTTCTCAGGCCTGTCCGGCTGGCATAGACGTTTCACGCTATATACGTTTAGTAGAACAAAATAAATACGCTCAATCTTTGGGCGTAGTGCGTGAAAAATTGCCCTTACCCAGCATATGTGCTTTTGCTTGTTTTCACCCTTGTGAAAGCCAATGTCAACGTTGCAACAAAGACAGCGCGGTGGAAATACGCGCTTTAAAAAGGGCGGCTGTGGAAAATGGTGGCGAGTCATGGAAGCAATACATTGTGAAACATGATAAAACAGGTAAAAAGGTGGGCATTATAGGTTCAGGTCCGGCTGGTCTTACTGCTGCTTATTATTTAGCTCGTAAAGGTCATGATGTGACTGTCTACGAAGCTTATGAACAGGCTGGCGGCTTTTTGCGTTATGGTATTCCTGATTATCGTTTACCTAAAGAAACGATTTTGGATGCTGATATTTCCGTTATTAAAGAAGCTGGAGTCAAGATTATCACTAATCATCATGTAGATTCTGTGGAAGCTTTAAAGAAAAGTCACGACGCTGTCATTGTTGCTTTTGGCACCCAGTATGGTGTGGTGCTTAATATACCAGGTAAAGATAAAAAAGGCGTATTGGTTGGCATTAAATTCTTAAAAGATTGCAATAGTGGTCACCGGCTAGATTTTAGTGGTAAAAAAGTTTTGGTCTTAGGCGGTGGCGGCGTAGCTTTAGACTGTGCTCGCACAGCCATTCGTCTAGGTGCTTCTATGGCTTCTATGGCTTTTTTGGAAGATTTGCACAATATGTTGGGTACCGAAGAAGAAATAGTCATGGCTTTGGAAGAAGGTGTTAAATTCTATCCTAGCCGCACATTTGTAGAAATACAAGGTGACGAGAATGTTTCTGGCGTGAAGGTACGCAATGTAAAAGAGTTTTGTTTTAACGAACAAGGCATATGTGAAATGCAGACAATTGAAGGTTCTGACCATGTATTGAATGCCGACATAGTAATTTTTGCTACCGGTCAACGTACTTATACGCAGCCTTTTAGCGGCAGAGAAGATGATCATAGTTGTTTAAGCGTAGATGCTGAAAAGAAAACTTCCAAAGAAGGCATTTGGGCCTGCGGTGACGTTTCTTGTGGTGCTACCAATATTATTGAAGCTGTGGAAAGTGCTAAATTAGCTGCTGCATCAGTAGATAAAGCTTTAGGTGGCAGCGGCGATATAAGCGAAATGCTGGCTCCTGCGGTTAGTGTTGAAGAATCATTGATGCTTAAAGCTAATAGTATAGCACGCACCAGCTTAGTGACTTCGCCTGCTGTGCGCAAGACTGGTTTTGAATCAGAAGAGCGTGCTTTAAGTGTTGTTGAGGCACCTAGAGAAGCTGGTCGTTGTTTAAGATGTGATCTTGGTCATCCGGTAGAAAAATATACTGTTAATAATGCGGCCTGCTTATATTGCGGTCGTTGTATGGAAGCTTGTAACTGGCATGCCATTAAAGTTGGTGGTGCTCCGACCGATCTAACCGGCACTCGCCATAGCCGTGAAGCAGCCTTGGAAGGTGACCGCACTTTCGCTACTACATTAACTATTATTGTCGCGGCTGTAATAGCAATGGTTGTTGCCATTATAATCAGCAAGTTTTTTGCCTAAGGAAGGGTTAGAGAGATGGAAAATTCAATAGACAGAAGAAAATTTATTCGCATTTCGGCTATTTCAGCAGCTGTTTTAGGTGGAGGGGCCTTATTAGGTAAAACTGTCTTTGACACTGTGGCTAAAGCTAAAGAATACAGCGAAGTGCGTTCTATGATTGGTACTCGCATCGAAATTAAAGTGGTTGATGTTTCTAAATCAGCTGCTAAATCATCGGTTGATATAGTGTTTAAAGAGATGTCTCGTCTTGCTCGTGTTTTTTCTCGCTTTGATCCTGCTTCTGAGTTAGCTACTCTCAACTCACAAGGTTATATTAATAATGCTTCCGGTGAGTTAGTGGAAATTCTAAACCAATCTAAGGATTTTGGTGATCTCACAGAAGGTGTTTTTGATGTGAGCATTTTACCAGTGGTTACTATGATGGAAACTTATTTCGCTGCTGAGAGAGTAAAGAAAGCGCAAAATAAAGATTATGTAATTATTCCTCCTTCAGATGAGAATTTTGCTACCGCACTGTCTTTGGTAAATTATCAAGATATCATTATAGATGGTCATAGCGTAAGTTTTGCTAAGGCTGGCATGCAAGTTACTTTGGATGGTGTAGCCAAAGGTTATATTGTACAAAAGGCAGTTGATAAGTTGGAAGAATTGGGTTATCAAAATATGCTAGTCAATGGTGGTGGCGATATTGCTACTCGTGGCTACAACGAAGATTATGAGCAATGGAAAATCGGTATTACTCACCCGCGCGCTATGGCTGGTTATTATGCTATCGCAACTATTAATAGCGGTTGTATAGCTACCAGCGGTGACTACGAAGTGCCCAATGCTTATACCTCTGATAATGCTTATCACCATATCATTAACCCCAAAACTGCTACTTGGAGCGATTTAGCTTCAGCTTCAGTTTGGGCGCCACAAAGTGCTACTGCTGATGCTTTAGCTACTGCCTGCATGGCCTTGGGTAGCAAGCAAGGATTAGCCTTGATAGATAGTATAGATGGCGCTCAGTGCTTGTTAATAAAAAAAGACTTAAGCCGCATAATTAGTAATGATTTCCCCTATAGTGAAATTATATAGGATACTTTGTTAATGATGCTCAAGTTCTTATAATCCGAGCAGTCTAGAAACTTGGTGTTTATATCAGTAAGTGCTGCTGTTGGACCAATTAACACGATGAATATAAATAAAATGCACCTCTAGATATTGAAGACGCATTTTTTATAGATAGTCTGCTGAGAATTTTGTGCTTTTGCCTCCTTCAGCCTAACTTAGATGGGTTTAACTAATTCCGGAAAAAAGACGCTCAGTTGGAGCAGTATCCACACTCCTCTTCTAATTGTTAAAACGTCTTGACAATGGGGGGGGGGGGGGGA
>WRFJ01000056.1 GCA_009778865.1 Chloroflexota bacterium
TAAAAACGTGCTAACAGCAACCGATAGCATTAAAAGCGCTTGTTTTGATGCTTATCATTTACTAAACGGCGAAAGAATGGGTAATTTAAGCGTAGAAAACAATACTGCTCAAGCTGCTAAAACCATTGAACGCCTAACAATTAAAGACCCTTCTCTTAAAGAACTGGCAGAAAGACTGCGAGCAGCAGCACTGGAAATAAGCGACTGCGCCGGTGAGATACACAATTATGCCGACGCTTTGGAGTTTAGTCCGGCTGCTCTAGAAGAAACTGAAAACCGCCTGTCTATCATACGTGCCCTTAAAAGAAAATACGGAATCGATATTGCCGCCATCTTAAAAAAAGAAAACGATTTAGAAAAAGAATTAAACACTTTAAATACTGTACAGCAAGATCTGCAAAATCTTAGAAGCCAGATAAAACTGCAACAAGCATCTCTTGGTGATTTAGGCGAAAAACTGTTAAAAGCCCGTCAAGGAGGTGCTTTGGCCTTGCAAAGCAAGGTGGAAAATGAACTTAAAGATCTTAATATGCCAGACGTGCTTTTTAAAGTAGATTTTATGTTAACTATCGCCCCTAACGGCCTGCCTTTTAGCGATGGCCAGCACTATGTCTACAACGAAAACGGCATAGGCGCCGTACAGTTTTTAATTAAAACCAATCCAGGCGAAGACTTTAAACCATTAAACAAAATAGCTTCCACCGGCGAAATGAGTCGCTTTACTTTAGCTTTAAAAAGCGCTTTAGCTGATATAGACAGCACTCCCACTTTAGTTTTTGATGAAATAGATATAGGCGTAGGCGCCCGTAGCGGCCATATTTTGGGACGTAAAATATACTGCATTGCGTGCAATCGCCAAGTAATATGCGTTACTCATCTAGCGCAAATAGCCGCATATGCACAAAGCCATTTTACAGTAAGAAAAGAAAGCGCTGATGGTTTTACTCAAAGCAATTTGCGTCAACTTAGCGGACAAGGAGTGCTTAATGAGCTAGCAATTATGCTATCTGGTACACAAAGTACCATCAAAGAACAGGCTGCACGCGAAGTGCTAGCCGAAGCTGATGAATATAAAGCTCGTGGATGAAAATAGGGCAGTGCTAATTTGAGGTGACAACCAATTTACAGTATGATACATGACTCAACTCAAACGAAATCCGAAACATGAGGCTTTGAAAACAATAACGGACGGCAAAGACATTGGTTTGCAAGATTTAGGCGTAAAGCTTGTGTGATTTCAAGAAGTTTTCTTATGGTTTACTTAACTATGTTTCTATTCTCATTCTTCCACGCTAACGACCGGTTGAAAACACTGACAGTTTTATTGAATATCGCCTAAAATTAGCACCGCCTAAATTATTAAATATTAACACAATATAATGGTGAATTAAATATATTGACACCTAAAAAGAAGTCGCATTAATCAGTCTGTAAAGGTATAACTATATTGGCATATTGCTCTATTGTTCCAGACTGCATATGGCTTAATTCATCAATTATAGCCATACGCAAGGAACCAAGACCTGCTTTTTGAGTTTTAGGCCAAGCTAAATCGGCGGCAATGCCCATACACAGTAAGCCGCCTGCAGCAGCCGATAGATAATCTTTTCCTGCCCCGCAAAAAGAGGCAATAAGCGAAGTGCACATACAGCCAGTACCGGTTATGCCACCCAGCACGGCCTGCCCATTTTTGATATAGAACATACGCTGCCCGTCGCTTAAAATATCGATGGCACCAGTAGCCGCCACTACACAGTTTAACTTCTGCGCAAACTCCTGCACCATCGCCGCGCTGTTTTCTAAACTATCTTTATTATGGGCGGCATCTACACCCCTGGCTCCTTTTTGTACACCGGCAATAAAGCCTATTTCCGACATGTTGCCGCGCAAAACAGTGATTTTAACTTCTTGAAGCAGTTTCTCTACAGTTTGGTTGCGTAAAGCCGAAGCACCGGCTCCCACAGGATCAAGTATTACGGGTATACATCTTTCATTGGCCTTTTGACCAGCTAAAAGCATGGATTTGACAGTACGCTCATTTAAAGTGCCGATATTGATTACTAAACTGGAAGATATAGACCCAATGTCATCTATTTCTTCTAAGGCATCAGCCATAATGGGTGAAGCGCCAATAGCCAGCGTTACATTGGCGCAGTCGTTTACTGTTACATAGTTAGTGATATGATGTACAATAGGTTTTTGTTCCCGTACAGCTTCCAATATGCAACTTATTTCTTGAATTTCTCTATTAGTCATGATATCAAATCTCCTATATAAACAAAAACGCTTAACTTCCACCAAAGGAAGTTAAGCGTCTGAAAAACTCTCTTACGCATCTGCTCCCTACGATAGCATTAACTAACAGGTTCCAAGAGTCAGGTTTTAACCTTCTCAGCCAAACGGCTCCTCTGCACTGCGGCATATTCTGTTTTTAAACTTTATTTATATTATAACTTATATTCAACAAGCTGTAAAAAAATGTTTTCGGTTTGTAAATACCGCCTTTTTATCGAAAATGACGGGGCCTAAACTTCCACCATTTAAATCTTGAATAAGTTTACTATTTATTTCTCTATGATCTCTATCGAAATCATGCGATCGCCTTGCGTAATATCGTTTAACACTTTCATGCCGGCTACAAGATCCTTTATCTGACCAAAAACAGTGTGGCGCCCATCTAGATGAGGCTGGGGCGCATAAGTGATAAAAAACTGCGAACCGTTAGTATTAGGGCCAGAATTAGCCATCGAAAGAGTACCGGTCAAATGGCGTTTGGAATTTATCTCATCGTTAAATTTATAACCCGGCCCACCCATGCCGGTGCCAGTGGGATCGCCGCCCTGCACTACAAAACCGGGAATTACCCGATGAAAAGTAACGTTATTATAAAAACCTTTACGAGCTAAAGTAATAAAATTACTCGCCGTTACCGGAGCCTGTTCGGCAAAGAGGTCCAAATGCAAATCTCCTTTATTAGTATGAATAACAGTTTCGTATGTTTTGTCTTTTTGTACAACGATGTCTACCATGGCTTCCCTCTCACAAAAATATTTTATAGTTTAACTTAAAAGAGCCGAACAGTACAATGCTAGATAAGCTCTGACAAAGCATCTCTAAGGTCCTGTTCTTTTTGCGCTAAGTTTAGACACAACTCTTCCCACAGCTTATTTTGTGTTTGCAATTGCTTATTTTTTTCTCTATATAAAATCGACAGAGAAGAAAGTTCTCCGCCACTAAAATCGGCAGCTTTAGCAAAAGAGCTTTCTATATTGCGTAACTCAGCTTCCAACAAACTTATCGTAGTTTCAGTGAAGGATATTTGTTCTTTAAGCTTAGAAGTTATTTTAAAAGATATATTACGCAACTGCCCTTCCAAACGCTTGCGTTCTTTATCATCAGCACGATTGCTGTTAGATTTTACGACAGTAGATGGTATTTGTAAAATGTTTCTCTTAGCTACAAACTCATCATAAGTGCCATTAAAAGAAATAATACGACCATGTTCCACATATATTATGCGGTTAGCCAGTTCGCGTATCAGTAAACGATCGTGAGTAATAAAAATCAAAGTGCCGCTATATTGTTTTAAAGCATCGGCAAGTACTTCGCGCAAAACAATATCCAAGTGATTGGTGGGCTCGTCCATTAAGAGCAGGTTTTTAGGAGCTATTAGCATTTTACACAAGCAGAGCCTAGCTTTTTCTCCGCCTGAAAGCACTGATATTTTTTTAAAAACATCATCTTTACTAAAACGGAAAATGCCTAGCAGGGAACGCAAGTCTTCAGCATTAGAATCAGGAGACACGAGATGCATCTCGTCTAACATATCGTTATGTCCATTTAGTGTTTCCATATAACTTTGAGCATAGTAGTCCATAGATACTTTATGCCCTATACGCCGATTGCCTTTTTCAAAAGGCAATACGCCAGCCATAATCTTTAAAAGAGTAGTTTTGCCGGCGCCGTTAGGGCCGACAATAGCAACACGCTCGCCTCGATATATTGCAAGATCTAGGCATTGATATATATGTTTATTGCCATAGCTTTTGCTGATATTCTCCAATTCCATCACTAACTGGCCACTGGGGACAGATTTGAGGAAGGTAAAATTTATAGGAGACGAAAGACGCGGCAGCTCTATTTTTTCCATTTTATTAAGCATTTTTATTCTACTCTGCACAGCATTTGCTTTAGTGGCTTTATTGCGAAAACGCTCAATAAACTTACTCTGGTGTTTGATATTTTCTTCCTGTCTTTTATAGCTTTTTTCCAGTGCCGACTGATGTTTTTCTTTATTAACTAGAAAAGCATAATAGGACCCGTTAAAAGTACTGGTTTTACCATCACCATCAAAAGAAAGAATGCGGGTAGCTAAATTGTTTAAAAACTCACGGTCATGAGTAGTAAAAATGGCAGCACCACGATAGCTTTTCAAAAAATTTTCCAAAAACTGTACGGCGTCTATATCCAAGTGGTTAGTGGGTTCGTCCATAATAAGAATATCTGGTGCTAAAGCCAGCAGACGGGCCAGTCTTGCGCGCACCAGCCAGCCACCGCTAAACTCCTGTAGCTGACGGCTATAATCGCTGTCTTTAAAACCAAGGCCGCTTAAGATGCGCTTAGCTTCATATTCCTGACTGTAGCCGCCTAGATGTTCAAAACGCTCCTGTAACAGGCCCAGTTCTTTAGCCAGCGCATCTTGTATATCAGCGTCATGGTACTGCTCAAGCTCATGCTGCAAATTATCCATTTGCTTTTGTAAAATAGTGGCAGGAGAGACATCCTGTATAATACTGTCTAAAAGTTGTAAATCAGCAGGTGCTATTTCATCTTGGCGCTGATATCCAATTACGGCTTTTTTGGACAGCACTATATTGCCGCTATCAGCTTGAACACTGCCGTTTAAAATTTCAAAAAGGGTGGTCTTACCGATACCATTAGCACCAATGACAGCTAAACGGTCGCAAGAACCTAAAGTGAAAGTAAGCTCACTAAATAGTTTTCTTGTGCCGAAAGACTTGGATAGATTAGTAGCAGTCAACATAATATATAATGAATTATAACGTGCTTGTAACCAGTAAACAAAATATTCGCATTAAAGATTAAACATCTCTTTTTTGAAAAATACTGTAAACACAAGAGGCGCGGATAAAAACCTAAACCAAATATGGATAAGTTTTATCCGCGCCTCTGATATGCCAAAGTAATTGTTATTTTCCAATATCCAGAAGCTATTCTTCGTCTTCAGTATCATCTTCGTCGGCAAGATTACTGTCATCAACTGTGTTGGACATAAATTCCTGCATTAAAGCTTTAAATTCCTCAGCACTTCTATCATTTAGAATATCATCGTCAATTAAATGAGCGCTGGCAAAAGGAATTTTTTTGGTAGTAATATTGCCATTTAAGCGAGATTGCTGTTCCAACTCCGCTAAGTATTTTTTGCGCTCAATTACCGCTTCTTTACAGGCATCACACTGGGCTGGTATAAGCTTGCCGATAATGACGTTTTCCTTAAGACCGGTCAGTTTATCCACTTTGCCGTAAATAGCAGCTTCGGTCAACACCCTAGTGGTTTCCTGGAAAGAAGCAGCTGCCAGCCAGCTCTCGGTAGAAAGTGAAGCACGAGTAATGCCCATCAAAACAGCATGGGCTGTAGCAGGCTCACCACCTTCAGCCAGTACTTTGGCATTCATTTCTTCGTACTTAAACTTATCCAAAAGCTCACCTGGTACCAGTTCTAAGTCACCGGCAGTATCTATGCGTACTTTGTTGGTCATCTGGCGCACAATAACTTCAGCATGTTTATCGTTAATATGCACACCCTGAGAACAATATACCTTTTGCACTTCTTTAACTAAGTAATGCTGAGCTTCATCTTTACCCATTACACTCAAAATATTCTGCGGACTGATGGGACCGTCAAATAATTGCTGACCGGCGCGTACATTGTCGCCTTCTTTAATACGCAAACGTACATTGGCTGGGATAATGTATTCGCGTTCATCTTTTTCTTCATAGCGAATAGCCAGCTGCCCGTCTTTAACAGCCACTGCACCACCTACACGAGCCAACAGCACTTTTTCACTGTCAAAAAGAGATACTGTACTATCGCTGTCAATATTAGCAGAAGAAGCCAGAGGGGCGCCCATATCTACTTTTTGACCATCGCGCACTAAAAGCTGCATACCGGCCGACAGTTTATGTTCTTCAAAGTAAGACTCTGAAGAAATAACTTTCACCCGGCGCCCGTTTTCATCTTCAGCAATCTCAATGTTACCATCAATCTCACTGATAATGGCTGCACCTTTGGGAACTCTAGCTTCAAAAAGCTCTTCTACGCGCGGAAGACCGGTAGTAATATCCAAACTAGCCGCCACACCGCCAGTATGGAAGGTGCGCAGCGTAAGCTGGGTACCGGGCTCACCGATAGACTGGGCGGCAATAATGCCCACTGCTGTGCTCATTTCCACCAATTTACCGGAAGCAAGATCTCGGCCATAACATTTTTGGCATAAGCCGCGGTGACAGGCA
>WRFJ01000057.1 GCA_009778865.1 Chloroflexota bacterium
CTAAAAGCTATTTCTTCTTTAAAAAATAACTCATAATTATGGGCAGCTGCTGCTACTACCGGATAACTGCCGAGATTATAAGTCTGTATAACCACCCGTCCATTATTTTGTCTGCCGGCACGACCGGCTGTTTGGCAACAAAGCTCAAATATTTTTTCGTAAGAACGAAAATCCGGTAAACCCTCTCCTGTTTCTGCTAATATTACTGCTGAAAGAGCTATATTTTCCAAATCCAAACCTTTAGAAACCATTTGTGTGCCGATGATAATATCGGCATTTTTTTGCGCTTGTTCATAAAGATAATTTTGCCCGTATTGCTTAGCGCTGTCTTTATCCCAGCGCAAGAGACGGGCGGTAGGGAAGAGTTTTTGCAAAGCACTATATATATTTTCTGTGCCGTAGCCACGTGTTTTTAAATTATGGTCGCATTTGCGGCATTTATTAATCATTTTATATTCTTTGTTACATCTATGGCATAAAAAACTGTTTTCATGTACAGCCAATGGCACATTGCAGTTTTTACATATAGGTATATATCCGCAAAGAGGACATTGGCTGAAATGAGCCTCTCCGCGCCTATTGTGCATTACCAGCACTTGTTTACCGCTGTTTAGAGTCTGGTTTATAGCTTCTTGTAAAGCTAAAGAAATTACTGCACGTTTATTAGTTTTTAATTCTTTACGCATGTCCACAATATGTACTTGCGGCATATGTGTGGCCGGACGGTCGGGCAGCACAAGTAGTTTTATTATGCCTTTTTGGGCGGCATTATAGCTTTCTAAAGACGGCGTAGCACTACCAAGTACTAATGTGGCCTGGCTTAAACGACATAAATACTGGGCTACAGTACGCACGTGATAAAAAGGCTGAAAATCTTGTTGTTTATAGGAAGTTTCATGTTCTTCATCTATAATAACCAGACCCAAATTTTGTACCGGTGCAAATATAGCCGAACGCGCACCTATGACTATTTTATAATGTCCGCTAGCAATTTGCTGCCATTGATCAAAACGCTGCCCTAATGCTAATTCGCTATGCAGTATGGCTACTTGTCCGGGGAAACGTGCGTTAAAACGCGCTATAGTCTGCGGGCATAAAACAATCTCCGGCAGCAAAACTATCACACTTTTATTTTGCTCAAGAGCGGTTTGGGCACATTGTAAATATACCTCGGTTTTTCCGCTGCCAGTTACTCCATGTAATAAAAACCCCCGGCTTTGATTTTGTTTTAAACTATCGCTTATAGCTTGTGCGGCTTGCTGTTGAGCGGTGCTTAATTGATGTATTTTATCGGCACAATATGGTATATATACATCACGTAATATTCGCTCTTGTTTTTTTTGTACCCAGCCTTTTCTTATAAAATCATTTAATTGTAAGCGTATGCCAACGGATTCTGCGGCATTTATCTGTGGTTTGGCAAGTAAAAGTTCCAACGCTTTACGTTTTTTAATTGCATTTTTGCGCAGAGATTGTAAAATTTGCATAACTTCATCATAACTTATAATTAAAGAGAAAACATCGGCTGTTTTGATTTGCACTTTAGGTAAAGATAAACTATACACTTTATGCACTTTACCATCTTGCAAAAGGGTTTCTAAAGTCTTGTTATTGTCTTTAGCAAAATGGTTTTTTAGCATGCGGTTAGTAGGAGAAGCTTCCTTTATATAATTAAAAAGCTTGCGTTGTTGCTCAGTTTGTGGGACAGTGGTGCCGGAGGTTATTTGATATAAATTGCGTGGAGACAGCGTAAAAGCTGGCGGGAGAAAACAGCTTACAGCAGGGAAAAGCGGTGCCATATAATAGTCAGCCATAAAGCGGGCAACAGATAGGCTGACAGCAGAAAGCATAGGGGCATTTTCTATAACACTATCAATATTTTTAATATTTTCAAGAGCAATGTTATCAGGTGCCTGCCGATTCAATTCTAAAATTATTCCTTGTAAAATCCGCTTGCCAAAAGGCACCCAAACAGCCTGTCCTTCTTGCACTTTAAGTCCGTTTGGCACCAAATAAGAAAAAGCTCGTTTATCATCGGCAGGGGAGTTGACAGCAATTAAAGCAAATGTCATTTTAACACCCTTACCAAGAAACGAGCTTTCTTGTGTATTTTTATAATCTGTAGAAACCTAAAGGTCTCTAACTTCCTTTAAACGGGATTCTTTACCGCTTCTATTACGTAAATAATAGAGCTTAGCACGGCGTACTTTGCCGTGACGCATGACTTCAACTTTATCTACCATAGGTGAAGCATAAAGATAGGTTCTCTCAACGCCGATACCAGAAGCAACACGACGCACAGTATAGGAACCGCCGTCTATGCCGTTGCGCAATTTAATAATAACACCCTGAAAAACCTGAATACGTTCTTTACCGCCCTCAACAATTTTGGCGTGTACACGTACAGTATCACCGGGTCGCAACTCGGGGATACTGGGGTTTCTTTCAATATTTATAATAGCCTGGCTCATAATATATCTTTCCTTTTTTCTAAATAACCATAGTATTAAAGCAAATCTGCTATACTTTTGCAAGTAGCAGGCAGCGTTTGACTTTATAATAGTTGTTGTTTATGTAAATCGTCAACAAACTTTTTTTGTTTTTTATCTAAACCGGTAAAATCATAGTTTTTTAGAAGTTCCGGACGTATTTGCAAAGTTTTTAAAAAACTTTGTTGCCAGCGCCATAACTCTATCCTAGCATGGTCTCCTGACAAAAGCACTGATGGCACTTTTTGTCCTAAAAAATCAGACGGGCGGGTATATTGTGGGTATTCTAAAAGACTTGTGCTATGCGAATCTTCAATAGCTGAAACTTCGTCTCCCAGCACGCCGGGTAAAAGACGGCATATAGCATTAGCCATGGCCGCAGCTGCCATCTCACCGCCCGAAAGTACAAAATCGCCTATGCTTATCTCTTCGTCTATGCATAGGTCATTTAATCTGGCATCAATACCTTCGTATTGTCCGCATACAAAAATTAATGACTCTTTTTGAGAAAGTTCGCAAGCTTTTTGCTGATGAAAAACTTTACCTCCGGGGCTGGTGAGTACCACATAAGGCTTTAGATTCTTAATGGCTGCTTTTTGCTTTATACCACTTACAGCGGTATAAACAATATCTACTTTCAAAAGCATGCCGCTGCCGCCACCATAGGGGGTATCATCTACAGTATGATGCTTATCGGTTGCATAATCACGGATATTAACGGCTTGTATATTGAGGATGCCGCTTAAACGGGCACGCCCAATAACCCCTTGTGAAAATAAAGGCTCAATACTCTCTGGGTTTAATGTCAAAAAAGTAATATCCATACCGGCGTTATTTTAACATAAATAGCAAAACCATATAAAAGGTCTTTTACAATAAAAAGTAAGAAAGTTGATTTTTTGGCGGCGTAAACCTCATAGGCAGTAAAATTTTTACCCATAACTCCCCACTCTCGGCAAAGTCCAAAGTTACTAAAGTAAAGTATGTGTTTACAAAAGAAAGCAAAAGCACAAAAATATAGCCGTTTTTATTAAAAAAATGGCTTAAAAAGTTGACGCTAAATACAACTGATTGTAGAATTCTGATATCAGTGGGGAGAAATGGGGAAAAATGTTAATTTTTCTATTTCGTGACAAAGTGTAAAAAGGCAGGCTAAAACTTGTTTTTCAACTATATCACAGATATTTTTTCTGTCAATATTTTTAAAAGGGTTAATTAAAATGTTTTTTGGCGAGTTTGCATATAAAGTGGATGACAAAGGCCGTATGCCGTTGCCTCCGGTATTCCGTCAATATCTTAAAGAAGGCGTGGTTATTCGCCCAGGTGCTGAAAAATGTATCGTGGCTAAGTCTTTAGAACAATTCCAGCGTGAGGCTGAGTCGATTCAATCTAGTCGCTTTTCACCAGCTGCTAAAAGACGCTTAGAACGCGCTATTTTCGGTACAGCGGTTGTGCTGTCTTTTGATACTCAGGGGCGCATCAATCTGCCAACCAATCTTAAATCTCATGCCGGCATTGGTAGTGACTCGGTGGTGGTGGGACGTGGTCTTAGCGAGTTTGAAATTTGGTCTAAAAAGGACTGGGAAGAAGAAAACGCTAAAGCCGTTAAGGAACTTGCGGCCATACTGGAAGAATTAAACAACAGCCAGCTTGGTCAAGAAAATTAACAAAATGGTTGCTTCGTTTAGTCACTGCCCGGTAATGCTAAAGCAGTGTCTACAAGCATTGCAAGCATCTTCCGACAAGAAGTATATAGATTGTAATTTGGGTGCCGGCGGTCATAGTGAGGGTATATTAAAAACCGGTGGCATGGTGCTGGGTATAGACGCTGATGAAAAAGCACTTTTACAAGCTAAAATCCGCTTAGCTTTCTTTAAAGATAAGACGGTTTTTATAAATGACAACTTTGTCAATCTCTACCAAATAGCTGTTCAAAAGGGATTTGACCAAGCAGACGGCATACTCTTTGACCTGGGCCTTTCCTCTATGCAACTGGATGAGGGAAGCGGTGGTTTCTCCTTTAAAGTGGAGGCTAAACTGGATATGCGTTACGGTTCCAGTAGTGGCGAGCAAACTGCCGAGCACATTATTAATACCTATAGCCAAAGCGAGCTAGCCGACATCTTATATAAATATGGTGATGAGCCTAGAGCCAAAGTTATCGCCAAAGCCATCGTTATGCAGCGTCCTTTTTACTCTACTGTGCAGCTGGCTAAAGTTATAGCTCAAGCCAGCTGCTATCGCGGCGGCAAAATACATCCGGCTACCCGTTCATTTCAAGCCTTGCGTATCTACGTTAACAACGAGTTGGAAAATCTGTATGTAGCACTTACGGCAGCTGTCAAGCTTCTGAAACAAGGCGGGCGGCTGACAGTACTCAGTTACCATTCGCTGGAGGATAGGGTGGTTAAACAGGTGATGGCTTATGAAAGTGCTGCGTGTATTTGTCCATCGGAATTGCCGGTGTGTACCTGCAACAAGATTAAAACAGTTAAAGTGCTGCCAAAAGTCTTGCCAGATGAGCAGGAGATAAAAGCAAATCCGCGTTCTCGCAGTGCCAAGCTTAGGGTGTGTGAAAAACTGGTATAAAAAATACAGCAATAGTTATTTGAGCAATTAAAATTTTATAGTCATAAAAAAAGAAAAGGAGGAGCTAATGGCCAAAATTGTTTCGGCAATTGATGTAGGCACTACCAAAATTTGTACTGCCATCGCCGAGGTTGACGAAGCCGGCAATGTAAACGTAGTTGGTGTAGGCATTGCCCCATCACGCGGTCTGCATAAAGGCTTAGTAGTCAACATCAACGAAGCCCGCGAGTCTATTCGTGAGTCTGTGCGCAAGGCTGAGCAAGCTTGTAACTATCGGGTGACATCAGCTTATGTGGGTGTTACCGGCAGGCATGTCAACTCTATGAATAATAAAGGCGTGGTAGCTATTACCCGCAATGATCGTATGGTCAAGAATGAAGACTTAGCACGCGTTTTACAAAACGCACAAAACTTTAAAGTGCCTGAGGATCGCAAACTTTTACACGTTATACCGCGTGGTTACTCGGTAGACGGACAAACGGGTGTTAAAAATCCGATAGGCATGTATGGCTATCGCTTGGACGTGGAAACACACGTCATTACTGCCGCTGCCGCTTCGGTGCAAAACCTCATCAAATGTGTGCGCGGCTTAAAAATAGAAATTGACGATATGGTGCTGGAGCCTTTGGCTTCCAGTGAATCGGTACTCACCGAAGATGAAAAACAAACCGGTGTTATTTTAGCTGACATCGGCGGCGGTACTACCGATATCTGCGTTTTTAAAGATGGTGCTATCTGGCATACTGCCATTTTACCGGTGGCTGGTTACCAATTAACTCGCGATGTAGCTATAGGTTTAGGATTACCTTTTGATGTAGCTGAAGAAATGAAGAAAAGGTACGGCAGCGTTATGCCGATCTACGAAAAAGAATACTCAGCCTCTTCTTTCAGCCAAGACGGGCAGGGTGTTTCTTATGCCGACCTATGCGAAATACTGCGTGCCCGCGTTGAAGAGATTATACGCTTGACTCTTCTAGAACTTCCTAGAAGCGAATATGAAATTTTAGTGCCAGCCGGCATTGTTTTTACCGGTGGTTCTTCCAACATAGCTGGCATTGAAGTATTAAGTCGTGAGATCATGCACCTGCCGGTGCGCGTAGGTATCCCTGCTCACATATACGGTATCACCGATTCTCTGCGCGATCCGGCCTATGCCACCAGCGTCGGTTTATTATTGTGGGGTGCTAAAAACGGTCCCAACAGAAAAAAATGGCAAAACAACTCCGGTGGTTTCTTTGGTAGCTTAAAAAAGATGTTCGGCAACATGTTCAGCAGTAGAAATTAGTAAAATAATTATTTGGGGATTTTAAAAGGAGAAAAATAAAATGGCTAAAACAAGTTTTGTGC
>WRFJ01000058.1 GCA_009778865.1 Chloroflexota bacterium
CGGGAACCATTTTCAGTTTATCGCCGGCCCGTGTTCCGTGGAATCCGAAAAGCAAATCGTGGAAATTGCGCTCGCCGTTCAAAAAGCGGGAGCAACGATACTACGCGGCGGAGCTTTTAAGCCAAGGACTTCGCCGTATTCGTTTCAGGGGCTTGGCGGCACGGGAATCGAACTTCTGCTTAAAGCGTCTGCTGAAACCGGTATGCCGGTTGTCAGTGAAATAATGAGCGTCAAGCATTTGGATTTGTTCGACAAAATCGACATTTTGCAGATAGGCGCGAGAAATATGCAAAATTTTGAACTGCTTAAAGAAGTGGGAAAGCTTAAAAAGCCCGTATTGCTGAAACGGGGACTGTCGAGTACTATCGAGGAATGGCTGATGAGCGCGGAGTACATCATGTCGGAAGGGAACGAGGAAGTTATACTTTGCGAACGCGGCATTCGCACGTTTGAAACAGCTACCCGCAACACCCTAGACCTTTCGGCCATCCCAGTTTTAAAAGAGCTAACTCACCTGCCAATCATCGTAGACCCCAGCCATGCCACCGGTTATGCCCGTTTTGTTAAACCGATGTCTTTAGCCTCAGTGGCTGCCGGAGCTGACGGCCTTATTATTGAAGTTCATAATAACCCGGCGGCTGCTCTTTGTGACGGCCCCCAGTCTATTACGACAGAAGCTTTCCAAAATCTTTCGGAAGATATTGACAAATTGGTATGCGCCATGAAAACATTGCATTAAGGAGAGAGAAACCTATGAAAAAAACTATCGGCATGATAGGTTTAGGTCTTATCGGCGGCTCTATGGCTAAAGCTATAAAGCAAAATACCGGCCATACGGTTTACGGCCTGGATAAAAATCCCAAAACCGTTAACAGTGCTTTAGAGCAAAAGACTATTGATGCCTTTTTAAGTGATCAAAACCTTAAAGATTGTGATATTATAATTTTAGCTCTCTACCCACGTGATACTATGCAATACGTTAAGGATAATCTGCTTAAGATGAAAAAAGGTGCTGTTATTATCGACAGTGCCGGTGTAAAAAGCCGCATATGTCAAGAGTTATCAGGACTGGCTGCTAGTAACGGCCTTTATTTTGTGGGCGGCCACCCTATGGCCGGCACAGAAAAATCTGGCTATGAGCATGCGCATGCTCATCTTTTTGACGGCGCTACTATGATTATCTGCTGCGATGAACATACAAATATTGTAGCTATAAAGACTGCTGAGCTTTTGTTTAAGAGTATGGGATTTTTAAATATCACTGTTACCACTGCCGAAGAGCACGATAAAATAATTGCCTTTACTTCCCAGTTAGCTCATATTGTCTCCAGCGCCTACATCAAAAGCCCTACCGCCCTAAACCAAAGTGGGTTTTCGGCTGGCAGTTATAAAGACTTGACCCGCGTAGCCAGCTTAAATGAAACGATGTGGACCGAGCTATTTTTAGAAAATAAGGAACACCTTATTGCCGAAATAGAGGGTATTATAGTGCGTCTAGCAGAATACCAAGAGGCTCTTAAGGCAAACGATCGAAAAAGCCTGCAGTACCTTTTGCAAAAAGGCCGGGAAGCTAAAGAAAAAATTGGTTAAAATGGTCATATAAATGCAGACTATAGAAATTAATGTTTCCAAAAAATACCCGGTGGTTATCGGTAAAGATCTCTTAACTAAAAGCGGTCTGCTTACCGGCAGTTATGTTGCCCCCTGCCGCATGGTGCTGGTAAGCGACGATAATGTAGCCCCTTTATATGCCCAAACCGTTAAAGAGTCCTATCAGCAAGCAGGTTATGCAGTGGAAATCTTTACCTTCCCTAGCGGAGAAGAACAAAAAACTCTAGATACCGTACAGCGTCTCTTAAACTTTTTAGCTCAAAAAGAGATTACCCGCGGTGACTTGCTAGTAGCTTTAGGCGGCGGCGTTACCGGTGACTTAAGCGGTTTTGCTGCGGCCATCTATCTGAGAGGTATACGCTGGATTCAGATACCCACCACTTTACTGGCTGCTGTAGATGCTTCTGTAGGCGGTAAAACCGGCGTAGATTTGCCGTCCGGTAAAAATCTGGTGGGAGCTTTTTACCAGCCCAATGCCGTTTTTTGCGATGTAAAAACCTTTGACACTCTGCCCCCTAAAGTTTATGCCGACGGCATTTGTGAAGTAATTAAATACGGCTGTATCAGCAGCAGTACCCTTTTTAACACTCTTTTACAGGATAATATCAGTAAAAATATTGAAGATGTAGTAGCCTGCTGCGTAGACATTAAACGCCAAATTGTAGAACAGGATGAATACGACAGCGCCCTGCGTCAAATACTAAATTTCGGTCATACTGCCGGCCATGCCATTGAACGTCTTAGCAACTACACTGTCTCTCACGGGCAAGCTGTGGCCATGGGCATGAAGATTATGACCGCAGATAATCCGCAAATAACTAAACTCTTAGACCTGGTTTTTCAAAAATACAATATAGATGCTTCCTGCCCCTATTCGGCAGACCAATTGGCTCAAGCAGCTGCAACCGATAAAAAACGCAGCGGCTCTGCTATTACTTTAGTAACTTTAGAGAAAATAGGTAAAGCTATCCTGCAAAAAATCCCGCTAACCGACCTTAGAGACGTTTTTGCCAAGGGGCTAAGCGTATAACATGGATATTAAAATTACCCCTCAAAAACTATCGGGCAGTATTAAAGCAACACCTTCCAAATCCTATGCTCATCGTCTCTTTTTGGCTGCTGCTTTAGCCGATAAACCGACTTTAATATATTGCCCAAGCTTGTCTAAGGACACAGAAGCCACACTTTGTGCTATTACGGCTTTGGGAGCTAAAGCAGAGCAAATAAATGGCAAACAAATTAAGATAACGCCCATTAAAAACCGTCAAATTGCAAAGGCCGATATTTTCTGCGGTGAAAGTGGTACTACCGCTAGACTTATCCTGCCTATTGCCGCTTCTCTTTGTCAAAAAGCTACCGTAAGCGGCCAAGGCAGTCTTTTAAGCCGACCCCTGGCCGCCCTTTGTAAGGCTTTAGAAAATAACGGCTGTTCTTTTAATGCACACACCCTGCCCATAACGTTAACAGGAACATTAAACCCGGGTAATTACCAGATCATAGGCAACGAAAGCTCACAGTACATCTCCGGACTGCTTTTGGCCTTACCATTGTTAACCGATAGCAGCCGCATTACGCTTACTACTCCTTTGGAATCTGTGGGCTATGTTGATATTACTCTTGATGTACTTAAGCAATTTGATGCTAAAATAGAAGGAATGTATGATATCCCGGGCAACCAAATATATCGTTCACCTGGCAAGGCAACTGTAGAAGGCGACTGGTCAAACGCCGCCTTTTGGCTGGCTGCCGGTGTAAAAGTAAGCGGTTTAGACTCTCTTTCTTGTCAAAAAGACCGCTTCTTTGAGCAAATTAAAGATCAATCCGATATAGACGCCATTGACGTTCCCGATTTAGTGCCTATACTAGCTGTCTATGCCGCCAGTAAGCATACTGTTACTAGAATAAATAATATCGGCCGTTTACGTTTAAAAGAAAGTAACCGTATTGAAACTGTCGGTAATATGCTGAAAGCTTTAGGAACTAAAATTAAAACTGACCAAAATGAAATTATAATTTACGGTCAAGGCTTTCTTAGCGGCGGAGTAGTTAACGGATCTAACGACCACCGTATCGTTATGGCCGCAGCTATTGCCTCTACTTTCTGCAATAAGCCAGTTATTATTACCGGTACGCAGGCAGTAGATAAATCGTATCCCAGTTTTTTTAAAGATTTTCAAATGTTAGGAGGAAAGTTTGATGTCCTCTAGTTTCGGGGAAAAAATTAAAATTCAAATTTTCGGACAATCTCATTCGCCCAAATTAGGAGTGATTATAGACGGCCTACCGGCCGGTATAACACTTGATATGGAAAGTATCCAGGCTTTTCTGGACCGTAGGCGCGGTGGACAGGCTTATTCTACTCCCCGTGCTGAAAATGACATACCACAAATAATTTGTGGTATAGTAGACGGCAAGACTTGCGGGGCTCCTCTTGGCGTACTTTTTGATAACCAAAATATTAAAAGCCAAGACTATGAGAATATCCGCAATACCCCCCGCCCTTCCCATGCCGACCTAAACGCCCATATTAAATACGACGGAGCCCAGGATAAGTGCGGCGGCGGACACTTTTCCGGTCGTTTGACTCTGCCTTTTTGTTTTGCCGGGGCAATATGCTTACAGATTTTAGCCGAAAAAGGCGTTCAAATAGGAGCCCATATAGCCCAAATAAAAGATATTAAAGATACTCCTTACGATCCGGTGTCAGTAACTGCCGCATCTTTTAACCGCTCTGCTCTTCCAGTAAATAACCAAGATGCCAAAGCCATGATGATTAAAGCTGTTAGCGATGCCGCTGATGCGGATGACTCTATAGGCGGCATCGTAGAGTGTGCCGTACTCGGCTTGCCACAAGGCTTGGGGCAGCCTATGTTTAACGGGCTAGAAAATCAAATTGCCCAGACAGTCTTTGCCATTCCGGCCGTTAAAGGTATTGAATTCGGAGCCGGATTTGCCGCAGCTACCATGTACGGAAGCCAGCATAACGATGCCTACACTATAGAAGATAATAAAGTACTTCCTCGCACTAATCATGCCGGCGGTATTTTAGGCGGTATGAGTACCGGCCGTCCTCTTATTTTCCGCGCCGCTTTTAAACCGACTCCTTCCATTGCTAAAGAACAAGATACCGTAGATTTGCAGACTATGACTTGCGTAAAAATTAATATTAAAGGCCGTCACGACCCTTGTATTGTCCTACGGGCGGTGCCGTGCGTGGAGGCAGCAGCAGCCATAGCTGTTATTAATTTGTGGGAGGATACGGCAATATGAATACCGAACTAGTCAAAATCCGTCAGTCTATTGACCAAATAGACGATAAGATTAAAGCACTGTTTGTAGAGCGCTTGTCTTTAGTGCACCAAATTGCCATACAAAAACAGCAAAATAACCTGCCCGTGCTAAACGCTCTGCGCGAACAGGAAATTATTAGTCGGATAACTAAAGATAAGCCGGACCAAATAGCCGCACATATTAAAACTTTATTTGCTACCATATTTGCGGTTTCACGCTCAAGCCAGGAATGCTTTTTAAAAAGTGCCGGTAAGCCATGAAATACGGTCTTATTGGTAACCCTTTAGAGCATAGTTATTCACCGAATATCCATGCTCTCTTCGGTAACCAAGATTACCAACTTTATCCGCTTCTTGCTGATAATCTAGTCTCTTTTTTACAAGAGGCCGACTTTCATGGGCTAAATGTTACTATCCCCTATAAAAAAGCCGTTCTGCCCTATTGTGTACTATCGCCAAAAGCCCAAGAAATAGGCAGTGTGAATACTATTCTAAATCAAAATGGCCGTTTAGAAGGCCATAATACCGATTACTCCGGCTTTTTATATCTGGCTCAACGTACAGGAGTTAATTTTTACGGACAGAAAGTTTTAATACTGGGTAATGGTGGGGCTGCCCAAACAGTAAAAACAGCAGCTGGTGATAAAGGAGCTAAAGAAATAATTATAGTGTCACGCCTAGGGGAAAATAACTACCAGAATATTCACGAACACTACGATGCTAATATTCTGATAAATACTACTCCGGTAGGCATGTTTCCTGATAACTACAGTTGCCCTGCAGATTTGACTCCGTTTTATAATCTAAAGCATGTTTTGGATCTAATATATAATCCTTTAAACACCGTCTTAACTCAAGCAGCAACAACTAAAGGCATAGCTAATGCCAGCGGTTTGGCTATGCTGGTGGCTCAGGCTTGGTATGCTCATAAACTCTTTTTTAATATTACAAGTAATGTACATCAGGATGAGCAAACTATTGAAAAAGCCGTTAACATTATGGAAAGACGCCTTAAAAACTTAATTATTATCGGCATGCCGGGCTGCGGAAAAACTACTTTAGGAAATCATCTGGCTAAAAAATTAAACAGGCCTTTTATAGATACTGACCTTAAAATACAAGAAGAAACCGGACGTACTCCTTCTGAAATTATCCAAAGTAACGGAGAAGATGCTTTTCGTAATATAGAATCTCAGATTATTTCGACAGTTACT
Source organism: Chloroflexota bacterium (assembly GCA_009778865.1). Classification (GTDB taxonomy): domain Bacteria; phylum Chloroflexota; class Dehalococcoidia; order Dehalococcoidales; family WRFJ01; genus WRFJ01. Next base: position 6,116 of record WRFJ01000058.1, read on the forward strand.
AAAAAAACTGGTCAAGTTATTGCTATCGGCGGCGGCGGCGTTCTTTATGAAAAAAACCGGTCTGCTCTTAGGCAAAACGGTTGGGTTATTTACTTAGATGCTCCCTTGGAGGAACTTGATATTAAGGGTCGTCCCCTTTCGGCTAGCCCTGCTGCTCTAGCTCAAATGGAGCCAATCCGTCGCCCCATCTACCAAGCTTTAGCTAATCAAACTATATTTTCCGGCAAAAATAAAGCC
>WRFJ01000059.1 GCA_009778865.1 Chloroflexota bacterium
CAACTCTATTGATAGATGCATTAGCTTCTTTAGAAGAAATATCTTTAGCGGCATTTAAAGAAATAAAACGCTTAGAACCTTTCGGCGAAGGTAATCCTTCACCGCTTTTTTTGAGCCAAGATCTTAAGGTTTTAGATTGGAAACTGATGGGTAAAGGACAAGAGCATATGTCTTTAAAAATAAGTCAGCACGAGCACATATTGGAGGCCACGGCTTTTAATATGGCCGAAAAATTAGTGCCGCTAGTACAACAAAACTTGGATTTGGTGTACAATTTAGAAATTAATGAATATAACGGACGACAAATCTTGCGCGCTAATATCGTGGATTTTAGAACAACTGTTAATACTTAGGAGTAGCTAAGCTAATATGAGTATGACTATTATTATAATCACTGTTATCATCGTCGGCTACCTGTTGGGCTCATTCCCTTCAGCTTATCTTATGGGACGCATAGTTAAAAAAATAGACATACGCCAAGTAGGTTCTAAAAACATGGGTGCCATGAACAGTATGTATAATTTAGGCTTTGGCGCCGGCCTACTGGTGCTTTTGATGGATGCCGCCAAAGGTGCTTTGGCCATCATATTCGGTTTATTTTTTGCCGAAGACCTGTTAATAGCTTACCTATGTGGCTTTATGGCTGTAATCGGTCATAATTTTCCGGTATGGCTTAATTTCAAAGGCGGTAAAGGTGGCGCTACAGTAGTGGGTATTGTTTGTTATTTGTGCCCGCTGGCCATACTTTTTGCTATAGTTTTATTCGGCATTCTCACATGGATGACTAAATGGCCCACTATCTCCTACGGCATTGCTTTGCTTCTGTTCCCTTTAATTTCACTTATCATTGGTCAAGAAGCTATTCTCACCTGGGGCTTGCTGTTTTTTGTGCTGATACCCTATATTTTCTATATACCTCGGCTGGTACAGGTATACCAAGGATACAACGGCGATTGGAAACGAATATTTAAACGCAAAAATTTAAAAGACCGTAAATAAGTCTTCTTTTGACTAAAAATGATAGTCAATAATACTTTTATACTATATAATAAGCCCAATAACTAACAAATTTGAGGCTGCTATGGAAGAAAATTCCTATCAAGATACACCTACAGAAAAAGAAAAGATGGCCAAAAGCAAAAACCTTGTAAAATGGGTATGGGTGATTGCTGCTGGTGCTTTGGCGGGTATTGGCATAGGTGCTTTAATTGATAACTATACTACTATGGGTATTATCGGTGCCATATGCGGCGTAGCTGTGTATGTAGCTTTATATTTAAAAGACTAATAAATTCCCAACAAACAAAAATTATCAAAATATCGTATTTATATTTACGATAGTGAATGGTTATATATGAAGTCTATAATTTTATGTGATGACGGCAGGCCTGAAAAGATAATACCATTATGTGAGAAGTGCAATCTTGGCATTGAAATCCAAGTTTTTATAACACTAACGAAATAGAAAGCAACTAAAAGCTCATTGCTTTATATAAAAGTATACTACCACAAAATATTGACAAATATATCCACGCTTCATATTGGGATTTGTGTTTAGGAAGTGCCAATAATAAGATAGTCGAAATAACAAAGTATTATTTTGATTATGCTTACCATGTCGCAGAACAATTAGATTGTTTGGGCATTATAGTACATCATGGTTTGATACCAAATACATCATATCCTGCTCATTGGATTAAGCGAGCTACTGTATTTTGGCAAGATTTTTTTAATGTGCATATCGGTGATATTAAGATATTTATGGAAAATCAACGTGAACAAAACGCAGAAACGCTTATGGCTGTTATTGACGCTTGTCAAAGTGACAGACTTTTCGTAAATTTAGATATCAGTCACGCTCACTGCAACAGTAATTTGCCTATATTAGATTGGATAAAGCAACGTAATAATCGGATAAAATATGTCCGCATACATCAAAATAACGGTCTAAATGACGAACATTTAGGACTAAACAACGGAAATATACCTATTAAAGACGTATTAGATGCGCTAAATATATACCCCGGAAGCAGTATGGGCCTTGGAATGTAATATTGATGATATGGAAGATTCAATTGTGTTTTTACAAAAATGCGGATTTATTAATTAAAGTATGCTTTTCCAGCTACTAATATGCCTGCCTAAGAAAAATTTAGCTGTTTAGCATTTCTGAGTACTATTTTGGATTTTTGGGCCGACGTTGGTTTGTTTTCTGAGATACAGTTATGTGAGGTAAAAGACCGGTAGCCCCACCGGCCATATTGTCAGCATGCTCCATTTCAATAGCTGTTTTATTTAAATTTTCACTTACTAAGCTTTCTGCCCCAATAACTATAGCTTCTTTTATATCTGCAAACGAAAAATTTTCGTCATGATTCTCTTGAGTTATAGAATCGTCAATAGATATATCTTTACAGTGTAACCGCACGACAGCGGCTATGCGCTCTATAGCGTCAAAACTATCTACTGTGGGCAAACTGTATGAAGTATTGATGGCAGCATAACCGCCAATCATGCTGGGATTGACCCACAATTTTAATCCTTTTTCTTCGTTTTTAAGTTTAACGATAAGATTATTCAAAAGCTCGTCCGATGCCAAAACATATGATAAGCTACTATCACCACTCCATTCCAAGCTTACCACCTCACCAACCACCGGTGGTTTACGGTTTTCGTTAATACGTACTTGTTGCATTTTTTTAGAATTAGGCGAAAGATTTTGTGATAAAACGTACTGTAATTTATAGTAACGGTTTTCTTTGTTGTCTGAGCAAAGCAAAAGTACATAATCTATAGCGCCGCTTTGCATTTGTAAAGCAGCATATACATCTCCGAAGTTGTTAAATTTTTTTATTTGTGCGTAATCGGCTTGTTCATGACGCATATTAAGCAGTAAAAAAGCCCTGCATAAATCATTAAGCCTAGCTTTTTTCTCAGCCTCCACCTTACCATCTTGACCTTTGCGTTTAAGCAGTACCGGCAAGAGAACAGCTATAACAATAACAGCTACAATAAAAACAGCTAAAATCATAATTTATTCTATCTTTTGATTATTTTCTTTTTGATTTTGATTTTGCTGTTGCTCGCTACGACTAATATACCACCACATTAAAGGCGCTACGATAAGTAAGCCAACAATACCTATAAGCTGAGCTTGGCTAAACACCCATAAAACACTTTCATTAATACGGAAAAACCCAAGTACAATACGCCATAACGAGTAAGCAGCAATGTAGCCTATAAAAAGGGTGCCAACAGGCCATCTTTGGCGACGTAAAACAAAGGCAAACAAAAAGAACATGGCCAGCATAAACAGACTTTCATAGATTTGCGTGGGATGAAATCCGGTGCCGGCATCTAAAAATTGACTGTCGTAATAACCATGACTAGCAGAATTGGTATAGCTTATACTCCACGACACGTTAGTGACATTACCGTAGCAACAGCCGGTAAATAAACAGCCCAAACGGCCGATGGCTTGAGCCAAAAACAAACCGGGGATAGCAGTATCAGCTATTTTAAAAAAATTTACTTTGGCAAATTGGCAATAGACAAAGACAGCGCCCACCCCAAATATCAGTGCACCCCAAATAGCTAAACCTTCAAAACCGATAATCTCGTTTAGATGAGCCACATAATAATCCCAATAATCAATAACATGAAACAGCCTAGCCCCTATCAAGGCCGAGGGAATAGCCACGATAGCAACTGTCATAATGTTTTCTATGTTAAAACCGGGTTTATATTTGATAGTACTATATATAACCCAAGCAAGTAGAGCCGTCACACCCACACCAATCCACAGGCCATACCAGCCTAAATTAAAAGATCCTATAGAAAATATAATAGGATTAATGGAAATTTCAATCATTTAAAATAACCTTTGCATGTTAGATTATACCAAATTATTGCTTGGTGTTGATAATATATCAAAAAAGTAATATTATATACAAGGCCACAAGGTATATTTGATATAGAATACTACAAACTTCCAAGCAGTGAGAAGCCAGTTAAGTTGTTTATTAACAGTCTTGAGAGAAAAATGCGAGCAAGAGCATTAGACAGTATTGATATACTTGCAAAGTTTGGCAATGCGCTACGAAAACCGTATTCAACAAAATATAAGTGAAAGCTTGTTTGAATTACGTATTAAGTCTGCAGGATATATAGCGCGTATTTTTTACTTTTTTGTTGTTATAAATAGAGTTGTCTTAACAAACAGTTTTATTAAGAAAGACGCCACTAAACGAAATTGCCATTGTCATTCAATATAAAGCCGATTATAAGGAAAGGAGTAAAAATGAATGATTTTAAAAAACATTTAGAAGAACAACCTCAAGATTCGGAGTTTGGTGCCAAATGGAAACGCCAGCGTCCTGAGCGTGAGTATACTAAGGTGATTATTACAGCACGTAGAGAACAAGGCATGACACAAAAAGAGTTGGCTGAAAAAACAGGCATTAGACAATCTAATATAAGCCGTATTGAAAATGGTAATTGTAGCCCTACGATTACTACCCTTCAACATATTGCAATTGGAGTAAGCAAGACCCTCCATATCGAATTCAGATAAAACATAATGAATATCTTGCTAAAAAATCAAAACTTCTTTTGATATACTTAGTAATATTACTCGTCTAGCTCATGCAAAGTGCCAAAAGTTCAAGGAGTATATTAGCTGCTGCCCTTTTATCTAATGGTTTGTTGTTATTCCCACACTTAGGAGACTGGATACAAGCCGGACAACCATCATCGGCTGTACATGGGCATTCAGCAATAACTGCCAACGCTGCTCGCCATAAATTAGGCATATTCTCTGCTGTATATTTAGCAATGCCCATGCCACCGGCATAACCGTCATAAATAAAAATAGAAGCTTGCCCAGTATCGGCATGACAAGGAGTAGATACACCACCTATATCGTTGCGATCGCACAGAGCATAAAGTGGCATAATGCCAATAACGGCGTGTTCAATAGCGTGCAAACCGCCGAATATATCTAAACCACCCTCACGAGCGTGATTTAAGATAGTTTGATTTATATTAAACCATAAGGCTTGTGTACTGTAAGTTAAAGGTGGGCTGTCTAGCTCCACGGTAGTCAACAAAGCATCGCTGCCGCTTTCACGGCAATGATAACCGGTGACTTTGGTAGTTACTGATACTTCACCGAACAGTATTTCCAAATGACCAAATTGATGGCTGGTTAAAGTGTTTAACACTCTAGTCTCAGTTAAGTCTTGCGTCTCAGTATAATAGCTTACATCTTGGCGTTTAGTATAAACCAAACATTTATCATAATCTACTTGCGTTATCACATAAGTTAACCCTTGATGTATATACACCGCCCCAGGATAGCCCTGCATAATGACATAATGAAATTCCATGTGCTCCAAAAAGTCACCGCTGTCAATATCTACTAAACCAAAAGTAGTTTCGCCGGCTGAGCGTAAATTTATATCTTTAGCCGGGCAGTCAGTACCGGCCGCCAGATAATAGTGTTGACGACGCTCGCTTAGAAGATCTTTTTTCAACAGATTATCTATATATTTTTTACATTCATAGCCAAAAAAAGCAGTATCTTTATTGCTAAGCGGAATTTCCCAAGCCGCTTCCAGCAAATGCTTGGGCATAATGTTTTCATTAAAGGGATTAATGAGAGATTTTTCATATTCTCCATTAAAAAAGAAATCGCTGTGACGCATGATATACTGATCTAAAGGATTATCGGCGGCCGCCAAAAAAGAAAGGGCTTTAAGGCCGCTTCTACCACTGCGGCCGGCCTGTTGCCAAGTAGAAGAAATGCTGCCAGGATATCCGCATAAAACAGCCGCGTCCAGGCCACCTACATCTATACCCATCTCTAATGCGCTGGTAGCACATACACCCAACAAATGGCCATTAAACAGTAGTTTTTCTATACGGCGACGCTCACTTTCCAAATAGCCTGCACGATAAGGCATAATAAGATCGGCTACTTCGGGATCTTTTTCTTTAAGACGCTCTTTACTTTTTTGATAAATAAATTCAGCCCCACGACGAGATCTGGCAAAACAAATAGAACGGATACGAGCCTCTATCAGAGCAACAAAAATATCCACAGTCTCCATAGAATGACTACGACGGGTTTGGCTTTCTTGGTCTTTAATAGGCGGATTCCAAAAGACAAATTCGCGCCCACCAAAAGGTGAACCGTCTTCATCTACCAAAGCAAAATCCAAACCGGTAAGCCGTGCACATAATTCCTGCGGGTTACCAATAGTAGCACTGCACATAATAAATTTGGGGCTGGCACCATAAAAAGTACAAATCCGGCGTAATCTA
>WRFJ01000060.1 GCA_009778865.1 Chloroflexota bacterium
AAAGTTATTTTAGATATTGTATATTTCTTGGGTCTTAGCCACGGTAATTCCGGCTTTTTGTAGAGCAGCAATAGCCTTATCGTTATCTTCTACTTTAAAAGCCGTTAAAGCTTTATCTTCATCACAGCGTTTACCGGCAAAAGCGTATATATATTCTACTGATACACTAGCTTTTTCCAGCGTATTAAGTATGGCGTAGAGACCGCCTGGCGCATCATCTATCATGATCGCAATAATATCGGTTTCTTTTACGGTAAAACCATTATGGCGTAAGGCTTGACAAGCTTCGTTGGGTTTATTTACTATTAAACGCAATACACCATAGTCGGTAGTCTCAGCAATACTCATAGCCGATATATTAATATTATACTCTTTTAAGATTTTAGTGGCTTCGGCTAGACGCCCACACCTGTTTTCTAGGAATACGGAAATTTGTTTTATATACATATTTGTCGTCCCTTTACTTAAGCTGCAAGATTTCTTTTGTCTATAACACGTATGGCTTTGCCCTCTGAGCGGGTTAGCATCTTTGATTCTATAAGTTGCACGTTAGCGTGCAAGCCGGTAGTCTCCTGAATAGATTTAAAAATAGTGTTTCTGATTTCTTCTAGTTGCCTTATTTCATCAGAGAAGTTTTCTGTTGAGATTTCCACCTTGACGGTTAGTTCGTCCAATATACCTACACGTTCCACTTCAATTAAGTATTGCGGTTCAACTAGGCCTATCTCCATAAGAGCACTTTCAATCTGAGTGGGGAAAAGATTTACGCCGCGTATAATAAGCATATCATCACTGCGTCCGCGCGTTTTACCCATGCGCATCATAGTACGTCCGCAAGAGCATTTTTCACGGGTAATTTTGCAAATATCGCGCGTACGGTATCTTAAAAGCGGCAAACCTTCTTTGGTGATGGTGGTAAATACCAACTCACCATATTGGCCATCAGGCACCGGTTGTAAGGTGTCGGTATCTATTACTTCGGCAATAATCTTATCTTCACAGATGTGCATACCGTTTTGGGCACAGCATTCATAACCTACTCCAGGCCCATAAATTTCCGAAAGACCATAGATATCGTACGCCTTAATATTAAGTCGTTTTTCTATTTCTTTACGCATGCTTTCAGTCCATGGCTCAGCGCCGAAAATGCCGGCTTTTAAAGATAAAGTTTTAATGTCAACGCCCATGTCTTTCAAAGTTTCGGCAATATATAAGGCATAAGATGGTGTGCAAGCCAAAATACTGGAGCCGAAATCTTGTAGGAGTTGCACTTGTCTTTTAGTGTTACCGCCTGAAGCTGGTATGACCGAGGCACCTACCAGTTCTGCTCCGTAATGCAAGCCCAGCCCGCCGGTGAAAAGACCATAACCATAGGCAACCTGCATAACACTGTTTTGATGTCCGCCGGCAGCGCTTATGGCGCGTGCTACCATATCGGTCCAGTCTGCTATATCTTTTTTGGTGTAACCGACTACAGTTGGATAACCGCTAGTGCCGCTTGAGGCATGAATGCGCACAATATCGCTCATGGGCACAGCAAAAAGTCCGTAGGGATAATTATCACGCAGGTCGGCTTTAGAGGTAAAGGGTAATTTATAAAGGTCTTCTAAATCTTTGATGTCAGACGGTTTGATACCGGCTTTGTTTAGTTTATTACGGTAGAAAGGTACATTTTTATATACATGTTCTACCATATTTTTAAGCCGCTGGCCTTGTATTTTTTCCAATTCATAGCGCGGCATACATTCTATTTTAGGGTCCCAACAGTTATCCATAGATAATCCTTCTTATATGTTATAGCCAAGCTCAAAAGCTTTAATATTTAATTCTTGGTATTTTAGCGGCACACTGGCGGCTACTGCTTTAAGCCAGAGTTCTTTAGATACAGACAGCATTTTGGCTAAAACTCCAATCAAAACTACATTTACAACTTTGGTATTACCGGCTTTGGTGGCTATATCCAAAGCATCGATGATCTTGATTTTATCAGTGGCTGTCTGTATCTTGTTAAAGATGTCTGTGGGATAGGTAAATTCGCCGATAAGCACTGATGTGGGCATTATTTTTTGAGAATTAACGATAACCTGCCCGTGTCTTTTAAGTTTGGGTAAGAACCGTAAAGCTTCTAATGGTTCAAAAGCTAAAATTATATCGGCCTGGCCATCTTCTATTAACGGAGAAGCTACATCCTCACCGGCCCTAAAATGGGTGACTACACTGCCACCTCTTTGGGCCATGCCGTGCACTTCGGAAGCTTTAACGTCGTATCCGCTGTTAAAAAAAGCCTCGCAAATAATTTTGCGAGCCAGTATAGTACCTTGGCCGCCTACGCCGCAGATGAGTATAGATATAGGTGATTCTTTCATAACGGCTCTTTCTCCTTAATAGCACCGAAGCGGCATAAATTTTGACAAGCTTGGCAGCCGGTGCAGGCGACTTGGTCAATTAGTGTTTGCCCTTCTTGCACTGAAATGCTGGGGCAGCCAATGCTCATACATAGTCGACATTTTTGACACAAAGTTTGTTCTACTTCTCTAGGCGGGTCTTTAGTTGTATTATGAAGTAATTTACAAGGAGCCTTAACAATAACCACGCTAGGTTCGCTGGCGGCAGCTTCGGCTGCTATGACATCGTACATATGTTTATAATCAAAAGGATTAACGGTAATTACACGTCTTACGCCTATGGCTCTACACAAAGCTTCTAAGTTAACTGCCGGAGCCGGTTTGCCGTATATGTCCTGTCCGCAGGCTGGGTTAGTTTGGTGGCCGGTCATACCGGTAGTGGAGTTATCTAGAATTATGACGGTGGAAGTGCCGCCGTTATAGACAATATCTATTAAACCGGTAATCCCGCTATGTATAAAAGTGGAATCGCCGATTACCGACACCACTTTTTGTTTTTTATCGTTTGGCAGTACTTTATTAACGCCATGGCCCATCGAAACTGAAGCACCCATGCATATAGTACTGTCCATAGCCAACAATGGCGGCAAGGCTCCTAATGTATAACAGCCAATGTCGCCCGTTACTATCAGCCGCTGGCGTTTTAAAGCATAAAAAAGCGGCCTATGTGAACAACCGGGACACAGCACTGGTGGACGCGGTGGCAAATCTTTTTCCGGTTGATAATTAAAAGGCCGATAATTTTTCAGTATTTTTTCAGCTATCAATCCAGCCGAGAATTCGCCTTCACGAGGGAAAAGTTTTTGGCCTATGATGTTGGTTATACCTATAGAGCGGGCAAAAGTTTCAATATACGGATCAAGCTCTTCAATAATATAAACCTTTTGATATTTTTGACAAAAATCTGTCATCATTTGTCTAGGCAGTGGACTTATCATGCCTATTTTCAAGTAAGAAGCCTGGGTGCCCAAAGCTTCACGGGCGTACTGATAGAGTACACCGGCGGTAATGACACCTATTTTAGCATCCTTATGAATTATCTCTTTATTGTAAGGACCGTTATCAGCCAATTTTTGTGCTCTGGTCATACGTTTAGTAATAAAAGAGCGACGGGTTCTGGCGTTTACTGGCAACATGACGTATTTGGACATATCTTTACGGTATTTTTTTTGCTCGTAAACCTGCGGCTTTTCACATTGCACTATGCTTTGTGAGTGTGAAATACGCGTAACTAAACGTATAGCTACCGGCGTATCGTATTCTTCACTTAAAGAATAAGCATTGCGTGTGAATAGGCGGCATTCTTCGCTGTCAGCTGGTTCTAAGGCGATAATTTTAGAGGCATAGAAATAGTTGCGGCTATCCTGCTCATTTTGTGATGAATGAATACGTGGGTCATCAGCTACTGCCAATACTAAACCGCCATTTACGCCAGAATAAGCTGCCGTAAAAAGCGGATCAGCTGCGACATTTAAACCTACATGTTTCATGGCTGAAAGCGCGCGTGCCCCGGCCATTGAAGCACCTAAAGCAGCCTCTACAGCTACCTTTTCATTAGGTGCCCATTCGCAAAAAATGCTGGGATATAAGGCTAAAGCTTCGGTTATTTCGGTGGAAGGAGTGCCTGGATACGATGAAGCAAAAACAACACCTGCTTCATAAGCACCACGGGCCACTGCTTCATTCCCTAAGAGTATTTTTTTCATCATGCTTTATTTTAACAAATTTTACGGAATTTTTGTTAATTTATTAGGCGACTGGTTAAAGCTAAGAGCCTTGCTCTGAACATTCGCCTAATAAACTTAACTTGTATTTGTTTGAGCGATATTGATTATAAGCTGGTAGCTGCTTGCAATCTGTTGGGCTGCATTGTCTTTTTCAGCGTTAGCTTCCATAGCAGCTTCTTTAATAGCTTCTTCAGTGTTCATACCTTCTTTAGCGTAGTGAATATTGCGTGGCATAAAAATAATAATTACAATTAAAGCTACTACAGCAATGAACGCGCCTATAAGCATAGCATAATTCATACCGTTTACGAATGCCTGGTTGGCGTATTGCAACACTATTGCCCCTTCTTCATTAGATAGGTGTTCGGCAGCTGTAATGTGGGCGTTTTGTACACTGCTCATGATAGCGTTTTTTAAATCGTCTGCTAACATATTCCAGAAAGGTATACCAGTGACATCGGCTCTATATGTAGAGTTCATAATAGCACCCAAAATAGCCACGCCAAAAGCACCGCCTATTTGTTGGGATGTTTCGTTTAAAGCCGAACCGGCACCGGCTCTAGAAGATGGCAGTGAGCCCATTATGGCGTTAGAAGACATACTGAAGGCTAGCCCTAAACCTATAGATACTAAAGCCATGGTGGTTAACATCTGCCAGTAGGGACTGTTAACTGCTACCACCCAGCTGTAGTAGAACAAGCCAGCAATAGCAAACACTAGGCCGGCTACGAGCACCCATTTAACGCCTATTTTGCGGGCTAAAATAGGAGCCAGCGAAGTTGCTATCAACATAAATGGTACCAAAGGTAGCATCATTACTGCTGCTATAAGAGGAGAGTTGCCCTGAATGGACTGCAGATACTGACTGATAAAAAACAACGAGCCCATCATAGCCAAAGACATAATAGTCATGCCCATACAAGCTGAGGCAAATGAACGGTTCTTAAATACCACAAAAGGCACCATAGGGTTGCTGGATTTGTTTTCAACCCATACAAAAATAGTACCCATTACTAGGCCTATACTGATAAATAACCATGTTATAGGGCTACTCCAGCCGGCCTCACCGGCTTTAATTACGCCGTAGACTATAGCAAAAAGTGTGCCGGTGGAAAGCACTGTGCCTATAAAGTCAGGCCATGGGGCATTTTCACCGCGGCTTTCTTTAACCCAAATATGTACAGTCCAAGCTCCCAGTAAGACAAAAGGTAAGTTTAGTAAGAATACTGAGTGCCAAGAGAAAAATTCCAATAAAACTCCACCGATAATAGGTCCGACAGCGTTACCAGCACCCATAATGCCACTCCATACTGCTATGGCCAACATCAGTTCTTTGGGAGTAGTAAAAGTAGCACGCACAATGGAAAGAGTAGAAGGGAGCATCATAGCTCCACCCAAACCTAGTATGATGCGGGCGGTTATTAACATGCCCATATTAGTAGACAACACCGCCAGCAGTGAGGCAATTCCAAATATTGCCAAACCTATAAGCATCATGCGTTTACGGCCTACTTTATCAGCTAAAGCACCTATTACCAAAAGTGGTGTGGCGGCGGCTAAAGTATAGGCGTTAATTACCCATTGCAATTGTAAGGCTGAGGCTTGCATGTCATCGGCAATTGATGGCAAAGCTAAATCCAAGACAGTGTTATCTATGGAAATAGCAATAAGAGGAATGGCTACTGCTACCAGCACCAGCCAACGGCCGGTTTCTTTTTTTAGCTTTGTATGTTTTTTTAGCATTGCCTTTTTATGTCTAAAAGCATCCCGTTTAGTCTTATAAATTATTGCATATTGAACAATTTAAACATGCGGCATAAAATTATATTTATGAATTTTTAAAAGATTTAGCTATTTGTGTTTTCAAAAAGATGGTTTTTATAACTGCCATCTTGTAGTCTTTATAAGCATTAACTTTAGTAGTATTGTAACTGTCTTTTTACAACTATTCAAGCCTAAATCTACACCCCCTGCCTCACAACATATAGTAAAGCAGGGGGTGTAGATTTTTCTTCTTAGTTTATTTCAAAAAAAAGGTTACTAACGATAAGTAGTGTAAAGAATAATATCTTTC